>CAIRBC010000560.1 GCA_903876685.1 uncultured Nitrosomonadales bacterium
CGAACCCATAGCCGAATTCCCCATCTTGCACACTCACGTGCACGCGCTCGATCGGTTTGCCTTGCATCATGCGGATCAGGAATTCTTCGCTGATTTTCGGTAACACGGTGTTGGTCAGGATCGCGTCTATCATGCGTCCGCCGCTTTCCAGTTCGGTGCAACGGCTGGCGATCAGTTTGATCACTGCTTCGTCGTAGGTGAACGGAACCTTGTGGTTTTCGCGTATGCGCTTTTCGATACGGCCCAATTGCAATTTGGTAATTGCCGAGATCATTTCGTCGGAAAGCGGATAATAAGGGATCACCACCACGCGTCCTAGCAAGGCGGGCGGGAAGATTTTCAGCAGCGGTTCGCGCAGCGCTTTGGCGATGGCATCCGGCTCAGGCATCAGCTCGGGATCTTTGCACAGGGTCGTGATCATTTCCGTACCGGCATTGGTGGTGAGCAGGATCAGGGTGTTTTTGAAGTCGATCACGCGGCCTTCGCCATCTTCCATCCAGCCCTTGTCGAACACCTGGAAGAAGATTTCATGCACGTCGGGGTGTGCTTTTTCCACTTCGTCCAACAGCACCACACTATAGGGGCGACGGCGCACGGCCTCGGTGAGCACCCCACCTTCGCCATAGCCTACATAACCTGGTGGCGCACCTTTCAGGGTAGAAACGGTATGCGCTTCCTGGTATTCGCTCATGTTGATGGTGATGATGTTTTGTTCACCACCGTACAGCGTCTCCGCCAGCGCCAGTGCGGTTTCGGTCTTGCCCACACCCGAGGTGCCAGCCAGCATGAATACGCCGATGGGCTTGTTGGGGTTGTCCAGCCCGGCGCGCGAGGTCTGAATGCGCTTGGCGATCATGTCCAGCGCATGTCGCTGGCCGATGATGCGTTTTTCGATGTTATCAGCCAGTTTCAGGACGGTTTCGATTTCATTCTTGACCATGCGCCCGACCGGAATACCAGTCCAGTCCTGCACCACCGAAGCTACCGCTACTTCGTCGCAGGAAGGCAGAATCAGCGGTGTTTCGCCTTGCAGTTCCGCGAGTTCTCCCTGTAATTTTTTCAATTCATCGAGCAGGGCGGTACGCTCCGCATCCGTTGGTGCCTGCTCGCTGGCTGTGCCCGCAGCGTCGGATTTACTGCCTTCGACGGGTTCTGCAACTCCGCGCAGTTTTGCGCGTATCTCCAGTATATGGTCAACCAACGCCTTTTCATCTTTCCAGCGTGCTTCCAGTGTCGAGAGCCTGTTCTGAGCCAAGGCCAGTTTTTCATGGACATTGTCGCGGCGCTTGCCCACATCCACGCCAATCGCTGCTTCTCGGCCGATGATTTGCAGCTCGACTTCCAGGGACTCGATCTGATGCTGAGTGTCTTCCAGTTCGGCGGGGGTTGCATGCTGACTTACCGCTACGCGGGCGCAGGCGGTGTCGAGCAGGCTCACTGCCTTGTCTGGCAACTGGCGTGCAGGAATATAACGATGTGAAAGCTTGACGGCCGCTTCGATGGCTTCATCGAGTACCTGCACCCGGTGATGCTTTTCCAGCACCGAGGCCACGCCGCGCAACATCAAAATGGCTTTATGTTCTGAAGGCTCGGCGATCTGCACCACCTGGAAACGTCGCGTCAGCGCAGGATCCTTTTCAAAATATTTCTTGTATTCAGCCCAGGTCGTCGCGGCGATGGTGCGCAATTTTCCGCGCGCCAGCGCAGGTTTGAGCAGATTGGCAGCGTCTCCAGTGCCTGCTGCGCCACCCGCGCCAATCAGGGTATGCGCTTCGTCGATGAACAGGATAATCGGTTTGACCGAGGATTGTACCTCGTCAATCACCTGGCGCAAGCGGTTCTCGAATTCGCCTTTCATGCTGGCGCCGGCCTGCAATAGTCCGATGTCCAGGGCATACAGGGTCACGTCTTTTAGTTGTGGCGGCACATCGCCCTTGACAATGCGCTGTGCGAAACCTTCCACTACAGCAGTCTTGCCCACACCGGCTTCTCCGGTCAGGATGGGGTTGTTCTGTCGGCGACGCATCAGGATGTCGACAATTTGTCGGATTTCCTCGTCACGCCCCAGCACCGGATCCATTTCTCCGGCACGCGCCTTAGCGGTGAGATCAATCGCATATTTCTTGAGGGCTTCCTGTTTGCCCATTTGCGCCGGTGCAATGGCACCGCTGGCTTCACCGGGAATTGCACCGCCGCCTACCTGTGAACCATCTTTAGCGCTTTGTCCATCCTCGGGAGATCCTGCGACGATGCTGGCAAAGTCATCCATCAGCGTGTCAGCTTTGATTTTCTGAAACTCCTTGGAAATGCCATAAAGCGCATTGCGCAAGCTAGTGGTTTTAAGGCAGCCTACGATCAGATGACCGGTGCGCACAGCCCCTTCGCCAAAACTCAGCGTGCCATAGATCCAGCCACGTTCGATGGCATCGTCGATATGCGTAGAAATGTCGGAGATTGAACTGGCGCCGCGCGGCAACTGATCCAGCGCCGCAGTAAAATCAGCCGCCAGACGCGAGGCATCCAGGCTGAAGTGCCGTGTGATGCGATGCAGGTCGCTATCCTGATTCTGAATGATCTGATGCAGCCAATGCACCAGTTCCACATAGGGGTTTCCTCGCAACTTGCAGAATACGGTAGCACCTTCGACCGCCTTGTAACCCAGCGGATTCAGCTTCCCAAAAAGTTTAACTCGACTGATTTCGGACATATTACTCCCTTTATTGATATTCATAAAACTACATGCGCGGGCTGAATGATCAAATCATCTGCATTCAATCCACCGACTTGTTTGCCCAGCCAGCTAGTCCAACCCAGGCTAAGCTGATTTCCCAGAATCGACTGCGGAACCTGGTTTTGCTCAAGTATCAACTGCAATTCCCAGGCCAGTTCCAGGCCTATATAAAGCTTAACCAGGTCGGCCAGTTTTTGATGGCTGCGTCCGTTGGGTAAAAACCGCAAATAGTTTTCCAGTGTAAGCGGACCCAACACGATGCGGAATTTGCTTTGGCAATCCCAAACCCGTTCGCCGATAACCGCATCCACACCCAGCGTGCAAAATCCCTGACGCCTGCCGAGTCGGGTGCGCTCAGATTCAGGTATATGCAACCAGTACCCTACCCATTGGTCGATTCTGACCGCTACAGCGAAATAATTGGTTAGCACCACCTGCAAACCATCGGCGCATTTGACCTGGCGGCCGAAAATGCCGGCATGGGCAAGCTTGAAAAAATCGTCCACAGAATCCCTGTTGCGCAATGCAGGCATACCCAGGCCGCACAGTGCCGCAACATAGCCGCCAAAATGATCCTGCTCAGGGCGATCGAGGCTGACGATCGGTTGGCTGTTAGCCCAGGACCGGTAAAATAACGATAGCATGCGATGGTGAAACACATCCGCGAAACGTGCAAAAGTTTCATCTGACTCATGGCGTTGACGCTCATAGACATAGTCTGTCAAGTGCAAGGGCAGCGCGCCATTCGGCCCGAACAAGCCCAGTACGCGCTGCATCAATCGTGGCGGATGCAATTCGGTTGCAGGCTGGATGGCAGCTATATCAGCGGGTGCAAAGGTCAGTGAAATAGCCTGCCCGATGCGGATAGGTTCATCGCGCGGGCGCATCGCCTCGCCCAGTCGAGGCATCTCGCCAAAGGCGCATTCGATCAGCCTGAGCGCCGCAAACAGCTCGAATTCGTGAGGCTGTGCTGCCAGCCGTTTCAACAAGGCTTCCGGCGCCTCGCGTTGGCCGGGGGCTTCCACAGCCTCACGGCCAGCTATCAATAGCTGCCCTATAGTCTCAATAATCGCAGCACCAAAGGGCGAAGCAGCCAGGCGCTCGATGGCGGCTAGAGCACCGGGCGGCGACCGAGTTTCGATTTCCATCGCATGATTTCTCCACGCCCTGCAATACGCAGCACGGTTTCGGTAAAAGCGTTGATCGAGGCATGGCGAGCGAAGAATTCTTCCAGCACCGATGCCAACACGAGTGGGGATGAGCCCTCAAAATATCGCTCGTCACAGGTCAGGGTGATTTCGAGGCCTCGCCCCATAGTCACTGGGCCGCGCGCCGGCATGCGTCTGACGATGGGCGCTACAGCGATACTACTGATGCCATCAAGTTGCCTGCGCAGTGGTGATGTTTCACCGATGCCGTAGAGTTCCAGCATCTGTCTGAGTGCTGCGGCCCCTTCTGCGGCGGAGCTGTCGGTCAGCGATAAAAAATTCAGTGAAAGATGGCTGATCAGCCGCCAGGCGACTTCCCGTTCCAACACCGGCGGGACAGGGCGTGATGGGCCGCGCAAACACTGTATGGCCAATACCGGTAGTGAGCTTCTGGCGGTAAAATCGCCTTTGGCATTCCCCATGGGCATCAGCAGTGGCAGGTCGCGGTTAGTGCATAAGGTCTCGACAGACAATTGCCTGAGCTGGGTATCCAGCGGAGGCGCAGTGGTATCGGCAAGACTCAGAAATACTTCGGTGCCGATGTAAGCCGTGCGTGCGCCTATACGTTTTTGCGACGAGGAGTATAGTCGCGGCTCTCTGCGCAAGGTATAAAATCCTTCTCCATGCAGCGTGGCTTGATCCAGGGTGGCATACAAAGGACGAAATTGCCGTTCGCTGTCCATGCTGCTGCCATGCCCTACCACGGAAGTTATCGAAAATATCTCGAAATCCATCGGACGGGTGCGATCCGGCAGCAGATGATATTCGGTGTTGCCCGTATCCAGATGCACCCTATCAGTGACTTTGGGGAACAAATTGATCGCAGGCGTGACATTTAACTTGAAATTGGCCGCATCGACCATGCTTTCCAGGCGCGGGTCAGCACGTCCTAATAAAAGGTAAATTTCGATTTCATCGGCTTTGCAGGCAGCAAGCGCTTCGCGCAGTCCGGATAGTCTGAAAAACATGAAACGTGCAGGGAAAGCCGCATATTCCCGCAATAAACGGTAGCCGCGAAACGCACGGTGCTGTGGGAGTAAGGCTTCATCATCACTAAAGCCTACTGATTCCAGGCTGAGTGCGTCGAGTAGCCGATGCCAGCGCACCGGGCGGCGTGCAGGCAGGATAGCGATGCCGATACAGGCAGAAAACAGATGTTCATACAGTCCGGCGGCAACGCTCTCGTCGCCCGCCAGATGGAAGGTCAGGTTATCCAAGGCTAATTGATCAAAAGTTGCAGTACCGTTGATTTTAAGACGTAGTCTTACCGCACCTTTTATGCCTTCAGGAAGCAACATTTCTCGGGGAAATTCGGGAGGATGGGAAAGAAATCTGGCCTCAATGACTTCAACCGGCCACAAGGTCAATGCATGGGCGGTACGAAACTCGCAGGCAGTCTGCGCATCGGTACTCAAACGTCCGCACACCACGGTGCCGCGCGGAACCATGAAGCCGCGCGCCAAGCTTCCTTCGCTGTAATCAGGTGCAAAGTGTACTATCGCCATGGATGGAACCGGCGCCAGAAAATCCGGGAACACCACCTCGGTCAGGTGTTGGGTGAACACGGGAAATTCGGCATCCAGCTTGAGTTGTACGCGGGCAGCGAGAAACGCAAAGCCTTCGAGCAGTCTTTCTACATAGGGATCTGCACACTCCAGCCCTTCCAGCGTAAGGCGGTTGGCTATCTTGGGGAATTCGCGCGCAAATTCAGCGGCCGATTCCTTGAGGTGCATCAACTCCTGGTTGTAATAGTCGTAAAATCGTGGATGCACAACGTATCCCGGTAATGATGAGTCTTTAACGCAAAAATAAACGGCAATAAATTGTCGCTCTCGAATTTAGAATTCGGACTATGCAAACCTGCTTAAGAGCCGGTGAATTATCGGCTGGCACGGGTTTCAGCAATCCGACATTGGCCGCTTTCCAGATCGATATCGGTCTGTAGTGTCAGTTCTACAGGTGCTGGCTGCGCCCAAAGCTGTGCACTGATTTTGAAAGAAACCAGATTATGATGATGCAAATCCTTGTTCATTTGTTCCGCCTTGACTATCAAAGTATCGGCAATCAGTCGTGGTTCAAAACTCAGTATAGCCAGCCGCAACTGCCGCTCCAGTTTAACCAAATCGGTTCCTGATACACAAAGCCCCGACATCGCAGGCAAACCATAATTAAGCACCGAGCGCTTGATTTCCGGATACTCATCCAGACTGCCGTCTACCTCATGCCGAATGGCGTTGAATAACCAGCCTATATCCCGCAGCACGGATGCCCGTAGCTGAGAGACAGATAACAGGCGGTTTTCTCTGGCCTCGGCACTGCCTTGCGGATCATTATCGGTCAAGCGGTCCAGCAGACTGGGCACTAGGCGATCGCGCAGCGCTTCTGCCATGATCAGGCGCTCTGGCTCAGTATGACCAGCCTGGTGTCAAGCATGGAATATTCACCCTGGTCAGTGAAAAACATGCGCTGTCCCAATCCAGAATAGCCTTCGCTGCCCAGTGCCTGCCATTCTGTCTTGCGTGCCAGCAGGAAACTGTCCTCTTTCAGCGTTTCCGTTCCTGAGTAGCGTACCGGCAAAAAGGCCACCTGTTCGCCACCGCTGCTAAATAGCAACTTTGCGGGCGCCCATACCAGATCGCGCATATCAACGGGCGCTTCGATTTGTACGCGCTGCAATTGGTGAAACGGAACCCAGTAATATTTGCCATTGATTATGGCTTCCAGCACCGGACCCAGTCTGGAATCCATGTCAGCGATCCATTCGAAGGGCTGCTCGCCGATCATGCCGGTAGTGGCAGGAGCAACTGAAAGCGCCATAGCGCGAAGGTTGGCGGCTTCGGTTGCGGAACCCACAGCATTCAAGCGCAAAGATTCCAGTAGTTTGGCCAACCAAATTTCAGGCTCGCCTAAAAATAACGGGGCTTTGGCGCCGGAAAAAACCATAGCCCTGTATACCTCACAGCGTATAACTTCCCGGTAGGCTCGTGCCATTTCTTCGGTTTCCGGGTCTAGTGAGGCAGCCGAGGCCAGTTGACCGAGCGCGCGCTTCCAGTCACCGGTAATGCAATAAAGCTGAAACAGTTTTACCCGCAGCAAGGCGTTGACAGGCTCTTTACGAATTTTTGCCATGGTGCTGTCTAGCAGAGCTTCTACACTCCCGGTAGAACCCAACTGTGCGGTCAAAGTAAGCATAATTTTCCTACAGCATTGATTGAGGGCGCACAAGGCGCCCTCAAAGTATCAGATTAATCCTTGGAATTTGCGGCAATATCCCAGGTCATCGGAATCTTTGCTTCTGGTGCGCCGCTTGCACTTTGTGGCACATAATCCAACGCAACCTTGGCAAAATTCAGCGTCACGTTTTCAGTAAGCCTGTCTTGACCGCCAGAGCCGCCGGTGCTGACACTGGATACCAGAATATCTGAAAATTTTATTTTCAGATATTCTACAGGGCTGTCACCGCCAGCCTTGCGCACGGTCAGCGTGGCTTCCTTGATATGCTTGCCATTGCAACTGAACAGCATTAGCGTCGGAGTGGCCTTGTCCACATATTTAGTGAAGGAAAAGTCCTGTACATTGGCTTTTCCCGAGCCTCCACCCGAACCTGAGTGCGTAGAGCCGCTGTTTGATACGCCCCATGACCATGCCAGTACGTCAATTTCACCCTTATGTGTCTTATCTACTGATTCACCGGTAATTCCATCCACCTTCAAAAACATATCTACAGCCATGATTCTCTCCTAAGTTATCGTTAAAAATAAAATAAAACTATGCACCCTTTGCAGAAGGCAGTTTTGATACCAGGCGCAGCGATACGGACATCCCCTCCAACTGATAATGAGGTCGCAACATGAACTTTGAACGGTAATAACCAGGATTCCCTTCAACCTCTTCTACGATTACTTCGGCGGCGGCGAGCGGTCTCTCGGCCTTGATTCTCTCCGAGGAATTTGCAGGATCGCCATCCACATACTGAAGTATCCAGTTTTGCAGATCGCGTTGCATTGCTTCTGCACTCTTGAAGGATCCAACCTTGTCGCGCACCATGCATTTGAGAAAATGGGCAAAACGGCTTACCGCGAACAGATAAGGCAGGCGCGCGCCCAGGTTGGCATTGGCCGTTGCATCTGGATCATCATATTCAGCCGGTTTATGCAAGGATTGGGCGCCGATAAAACACGCGAAATCAGAATTTTTGCGATGTACCAAGGGCATGAAGCCGTTCTTGGCCAATTCAGCTTCGCGCCGGTCGCTGATAGCAATTTCCGTCGGACATTTCATGTCCACACCGCCATCGTCAGAGGGGAAGGTATGGGTAGGCAAGCCTTCAACAGCGCCGCCAGATTCAACGCCACGTATCGAGCTGCACCATCCATAATTCTTGAAAGAACGGTTGATGTTGGTTGCCATTGCATAGGCAGAGTTTGCCCAGGTGTATTTGTTGTGGTCACCAGCACCGGTTTCTTCTTCAAAGTCAAATTCCTCAACCGGATTGCTCTTTGCGCCATAAGGGGTGCGAGCCAGAAAGCGCGGCATGGCAAGGCCTATATAACGCGCGTCTTCAGACTCGCGCAAGGAACGCCAGCCCGCATATTCAGGGGTCTGAAAAATTTTAGTCAAATCACGCGGATTGGAAATTTCCTGCCAGGATTCCATCTGGAACAGGGTAGGGCTGCCACCCGAGATGAAAGGGGAATGGGCTGCAGCCGCATTTTTGGCGAGTTCTCCCAAAAGCTCCACATCAGGTGCGGTATGGTCAAAATGATAATCCCCGACCAGGCAGCCGTAAGGCTCCCCACCCAACTGGCCATACTCGGCCTCATAAATTTTCTTGAAAAACGGGCTCTGGTCCCAGCCCGCGCCCTTGTAACGCTTCAGGGATTTGGAAAGTTCGTTTTTTGATACATTGAATACGCGAATCTTGAGCATTTCGTCAGTTTCGGTATTGTTAACCAGATAATGCAAGCCGCGCCATGCGCCTTCCAGTTTCTGAAATTCTGCATGATGCAGAATCAGGTTGATCTGCTCAGTGAGCTTCTGGTCGATGGCAGCAATAATCGAAGTGATAGACTTGATCGCATCATCTGAAATCTTCACCGTACCCGCCAACGCCTGCTCGGCCAGCGTGCGCACTGCAGCCTGTACAGCGTCCTTGGCCTCGTCCGATTTTGGCTTGAATTCTTTTTGTAATAGTGCTGAAAAATCATCCAGTTCAACTGCTGTTGCCTGCTGCAACCCCTGTTTTTGCTGCTCAGCCATGTTCATACTCCTACTAAAATTGATAATTCCGTTCAAATTTCACTATATTCAAGCATCAGCAGGCTTGGCTGGTGCGGCAGAAAGCGATTGCAGCAAGGCCGGATCTTGCAGCACCTTGGCGATGAGTTCTTCGGCGCCGGTCTTGCCATCCATATAAGTCAGCAAATTGGAAAGCTGGGTGCGTGCGTCCAGCAATTTGCTCAGCGCATCTACTTTTTTGGCAATCGCAGCGGGGGTAAAGTCCGCCATGTTTTCAAAAGTCATGTCCACGTTGATATTACCTTCGCCAGTCAACGTGTTAGGCACCTGAAATGCTACACGGGGTTTCATGGATTTCATGCGTTCGTCGAAATTATCCACATCGATATCGAGGAACTTTCTATCTGCAACTGCTGGCAAAGCATCTGCAGGTTTCCCGGACAGATCTGCCAGCACCCCCATCACAAAGGGTAATTGCACCTTTTTCTTGGTACCATATAATTCGACGTCATATTCGATTTGTACGCGCGGCGCCCTGTTACGAGCGATAAACTTCTGACTGCTAGTCGCCATCATTCCCCCTTATAAAATTAGTACAATAAAACATGAACAACCCGCTATTTCATGCGAATTGCTTTTAAAGTTCAAGCTGTGCCTACGGTCGGGTGCAGCTTAATCATTCTTTATTCCGCCCAGATGTTCGATTTCCCTGATGGCTTCCGGCGTCAGTTCGCGCACGATGTCCATAAAATTCATATCCAGCAAACGTATTGCACGGCGGATCAGCAGGGGTGAAGGATGCGCAGGTTCGGCCTGTTCCAGATAATTGCACACCTGTTCCAGCAACTTTTTTGCGTCAGCGCGAGAACTAATTTTACCCGGCACCATAGGGCGCGCAACGCCTGAAACTTCTGCATGTACTGCTGGCTCGACTGCTGCGCTGACATGGGGGGCAGCACTTTCAAATATGGCTGCAGCACGTTTCAGCAGTTTCAACAAAGGACCGAAATCCGGGGATGCGAAAGTTTTTTCGTTGAACAGGGCTGTAATGGCAGTCAAATTGGTCAAAGCTGCTTTGCAAGCAGCCAAACGCTCGGCCAATACGTCCTGATCCATTTCCAGGCAAGTGGCTTGTAGCAGTTCAGGAGTCGCAGCCAACTGGCCTTCCATGGCAGAGACTTCGCCATTGGCTACCTCTATATCCCGTAGTGTAAAGCGTCCTATCGCCCTGGCCTCGACCAGAGAGGCACCCCTGACTGCACGCAACAGCATTGCTGGATCGCAAAAAGCATTCAGGGCATTGATGCGCATGAATGGATCCAAATCATCCTCAGCATCCAGGCGCGGATGAACGTCATCCCAGTATAGGCTCAACATGCGGGAAACCAGTTCGCTTCCCGCAGATAACCCGGCCAGGCCTTCGCTGCGGGTCAAGCCATACACCAGGTAAGCTGCAATCCGCAAGTCACGGGTCCGCTTGAATAGCGCAAGCGCTGAGTCCAGTATTCCCTTGGCGTCAGGTTCCTTGCCGGGGGTGATTCTTTCCATATCGCGTCCGGAATTTTCCGGATCCTTGACGATATCCACCCGGTCAGGCGTACCCTGCGCCTTTAGCACCAGATCGGTGAATTGCTGATCATATTCCAGATCGGCACCTGTAACGGAATCACCAGCCAAAGGTTCCAGCAGCGCTTCAATATTTATCATTCGTATATCATCCCAACGTTATGATTGTTCTATGCTTAAATGCTACGGTCAGGCTTACACCGGTAATTTCATTGCCTCATTCCAGCCATGTGCAGTAAATTTTTTGTCCAGCAGGGCACAAAACCGATCCTTGTCAGGCAATGCTTCAGTAGCCAGCAGTACCTGTGTCTGGCTCTCCAACAATTGTGTACCCCATAAAGACGCAGGTTTTAGCGAAGCAGCAATGGCATTACTGACCCGAATATTCCAGTCAATACCAGTATCGGGCTTTGAAAGGTTGAAACAGCAGGATAAAAAAAACCTTTCCACGCTGGGTATGGTTTCGTCACCCGTATCATTATCGATCAGCACTGCAGGGGCTGCGGTTTCCCGCAGTTGCAGCTCAAAGGTTGCAAAATTCAGATCTTGAGACAGAGCCAATACGCCCAATTCCTCCAGAGAATTGAACCAGCTGTTATTGGCCATATAGGTTGCCGTAATATCAACGTCCGGATTGATCGGGCGCGCCAGTGTCAGCGGAAAATACCTGCCTACGCGATCTACGCTGGGTATGACAATTCCGATCCAGCCGTCATAGCCTATGGTTCCTGCGCCCAACACAAATCTCCAGATTGGTGCCTCCAGATAGTAATTCAGCCAGGCGTCACCAAGTATTTGCCGGGAACGGGTCAAGCCCTCCTGCATCCATAAATCCCAGGGATTCACGAATTCACTGTTGAGTTGCCTGATCACAAAGTCGCCGAATATGGGTAATTTCCCATATAAGCCCAGTGTCCTTTGGGAGTCTAGCTGCGGCCTGGACACTGAAAGCTCCCCAATTCTTTGAGTTTGAACGGATTAAGCACGCTGCTGGAACGAAGTTCGAAAATTGTTTTTTTTCCCTCGATGCTAAACACCAGGCGCAACCGCTCGGGTGAACTGGAATCAACGCTTGCCTTGTCCAATAATCTGAATATAGCCCAATCGCCATCGGTCACGATCCCCTGGGTTGCACTGGTCGCATATAAACGTACACCGCTGTTGTTTTGCGCCGGCCAGCGCAAGTTTAATGCAGTATTGCTGGCCTGCGTGAACTGGCGGGTTTCGCCGTTATATTCCAGTGTCACCTGAGGTGCTTCAGACGATACCAGTCGCAACTCAGCATTGACCGATGCAGTAGCACCCCCATGAAAAAAAGCTCTTCTGATCGAATCGGCATTCTGGAATTGCCGCAATACTCCACCAGAAACGGGACTAGTAGCTTCTGCACCCGGCTTCAAGCTCCAATTCGCTCCTGAGGTGTCTACGGTCTGTTTCAAATTGCTATTGAAAAAATTATCCAGTTCTCCGCCAGGTGCAAACACCGAATTAAAATCGGCAGCCATGATGTCGTTTTGCGCGCTTCGATTTACCGGATACCTGCCGGATACGGCCTTTTCGCAAAAAGACGAGGCGCCACCAACGGCCTTTTTGATATTCTCCTGATTGACTGCGGCCGTCTGACCAGTAGTCAACGTAACCAGGCTCTTGATAATTTGACCCAGTGGCGCCGGCAGTCTTTCGGCTTCCGCTTTCAACCGGCCAGCCGATACCAGTGGCTTGATATCAGCAGTGCCGCCACGACTTTCGTAGGGTGCCACTTCCTGGTAAAAATCATTTAACTGTGCCAGGGTCTGATCGATGGGCATGGGTTGACCAGTGACCAGTAGTCTCAAAGCATCAAAATGATCGTCCACGAAACTTTCGGGGCGCTTGTTGCCTGCGTCGTTGCGCTTGACTACCGGCACTGTGCTCAATAATTTAGCAGCCATTTCCTTGGCGCCATCGATAAGCCTTTCTTCGACTTTAAGCGCCGCAGTATTATCCTTGATGGCTAGTGTCACTTCCTTGACCACAGCCAACAACAATTTTTTCAACGGGGAATCTGCACCACCCAAAACGCGGGCATACATTACCGTATCGGCCAGAGTAGAGGAGCGTTTAAGCCGGATGCTATTGAGCAAGTCATCCCAGTTTCGCACATAATCCTCGAGATAGCGCAGTTTTACCGCCTCCAGCAATTGCGCTTTATTGACGCCTTTTTGTGAGGTGCTTTGCTCTCCCAGCACCCAGATATCTTCATCGGCCATCTGGCTCACCACCTTTTCGACCATTTTGCTAAAACCTTCATGATATCCCGCATAGGTGTATAGGCCAGGCAAAGGCACAGACAAGCTTTCCCCCCCCGATCTTTCAAAAACCTGAGCGCCTGCCGGCCCCAGGATGTCGCTTAATTTGATCGCTGGTATGCTTTGTGAGACACCCAGCAGGCGAGTCCTGGCATAGACTCTTTCCACCAGTGAAGACGAAGCCAGTGACGCTCTTGCCGACTGAATCATCGAATCGTCACGCGTCCAGATGATATTGACCGGGCGATTTTTTACACTTGCCAGCAAATGACCCGCAAAGTCTTTGAGTGCGGTCTCGCTGCCGGTGCCCTGCGAGGCTAGCTCCCAATCTGCCACCAGAAATGCGCTTAGCGCTTCAGGATCGAAATGCTTGTCATCGAACAGCATCAAATAGGCTTTCAGCGCCTCATATTTGATTTCATTTTTTGCGGCGTTGCGGATCTGATCTTCGAGGAAGGCCGCCAGGCGGGGCAGAAACACGGATCTTAGCGCACGCTTGTAAGTTTCATTCGCCATTTCCCCGATTCTATCCCCCTGAAACAAACCAAAACGAAAACTTAGCGGTACCGATTTTTCACGTTCGGCATAGCCATAAGGCAAATCGCGCAATTCATTCAGGAAAGGCAGCACATTGTTCAAATCATCCTTTGACGGTTGTGGCAATTTTGTACTGGCCAGTGCCAGTGCGGCTACTTTAAGCTCTGCTTCGCTGATCAACGCCTCATTTCTGAAATAACTGAGAGTCCATAGCCCGGTCAGTGAAAGCGCAACCAGTCCAAGCATTGCATAGGTGCCTTGCAGCAGCAACTTTCTCCTTTTTTCCTTGAGTGCATCAAAACCTACCAACCCTGCCTCGGGGAATACGACTTCTTTAAGCAGTCTGGTCAGGAAAAAAGACTTTCCGCTGGTTGCCACGGTGGACAAGACCTTACGTTCCATTTTCAACATTCTCGACAAGGCGCCGAGCACCCTGTCTATAGGCGTTCCTTCCTGGGTGCCGCTGGTAAAATACACCCCGCGCAGCATCGGTTTCTGGTCATAGCGCGAATCGCTGAAAACCTGCTCGACAAAACGCGCCAATAAAGGTCCAACGGCGCAGAATTGCTGGGGAAATCCATAAATCAGCGCACGTCGTTGGATATCTCTTTCGGACTGCAGGCGATCGATGAGACGGGCATTCAAACCTCGGTCTATTTCATCAAACTGAGTCTGGAAGGCTTGGGAGAAATCATAATTTCCCGAGATTGAAGCTTTGTAAGGGAAGGTTATTCCCAAAACCTGTGCCCTTTCTTCGGCGCCCAGATTCGAGAAAAACTCCATAAACCCGGCTAACAGGTCAGTTTTGGTCACAACCAGATAAATCGGGAAATTCACGCCCAGTTTTTGATACAGTTCCTGAATGCGTTGACGCACAATCATTGCATACTCATCGCGCTCGCGTTCCGATTGGGATAATAAATCCGCAATGCTCAGCGTCACGATAGCGCCATTCAACGGGCGGCGTGAGCGGAATTTTTTCAGTAAATCGAGAAAGCCCAACCATGCTGCGCTATCGGCTTTTTTATCTGATTCCTGGGTGGTATATCGACCGGCGGTATCGAGGAATACCGCATCATCGGTGAACCACCAATCGCAATTGCGTGTACCGCCTACGCCCCTCACCGCATGCACATCACCTTCTGCTGATATCGGAAAACGCAATCCACAATTGATCAGCGCAGTCGTTTTTCCGGATCCGGGCGCGCCGATAAACATGTACCACGGGATCTGATAAAGATATTCATTTCCCCATTTGTTAGCCGTGCCACCGGCTTTTTTCAAGGTGGCTACGGACTGCACAATCCTTTTGCGCAGCAGCTCGATTTCAGCCGCAGAGTTGACGCTGGAAGCATCTGCTTCGGTTATGCCATCCATCAGTTTTTGGCTGGCGCGGCGGGCAGCCATAAATTTGTACAGCGCGTAAGCGCTCCATAGCACAAAGCTGAATAGCATGAACATTAGACGTGCAAATTCTGATGCCAGAGGCCTGGCATCGCCAAAGCCAAACAAGGGGCCGATGAACCATATCAACAGATCGAGAAAGATGAAGCCTGCTGCAATCATCACCCAACGGTTGCTAAGAATTTTTTTAATCATTTCCCGCTCTCAACTTTCTAATCAGACAATATTTACAGAGCTACTTTCAAAAATATCTCAACCCGCCGGTTTAGCGCACGGTTTGCCGGGGTGTCATTTGCTGCGATGGCTTCAGTTTCAGCCCGGCCTTCGCTGACTATTGTTCTTTGACCGGCCAGTCTGCTCTTGATCAAACGTTCCACAGAAGCAGCTCTGGCCTTGGATAAATGCCAGTTGGATGGAAACTGTACCGAGCGCGAGGGAATATTGTCAGTGTGGCCTATCACCATAATCTGTCCAGGCACCTGGTTCAGCGAGTCTGTAATCCGGTAAATTATCGCTTCATAGACAGGCTTCAAATCGGCTTTGCCAGAATCAAACAAACCGTCGCCTGGGATTGTGACCACGCTTTCCAGGGGCTCATCACGCACCTGTACCATTCCTTTGGTAATTTCGTCCGCCAGCAGCACAGCCAGTCTGGGTGAGACTTTAACCGGCTGCAATACTGCCTTGATTACAGGTTTGGGCGGATTGACACTTGAAAAAATCACCTGATCAGCATGGGCGTTGAGGCGAAAAAGATAGAATATGAAAATGACGGCCAACAGCAAAGTAACAGCAGCAAGCGTAACCCAGAACGGCAGTAAATTGTCCATTTTGGCGACACTGGTCATTTCTCCGCGCCATTGCTTGGACAAGTCACGCTCATACTCGCCTTTTTGGCGTTTGATGAGTAAGGCCAACTGCTCTCTGGCGCTATCCAATTGGGCCTTTCCACCCGAGATGATGCGGAAGCGACCTTCAAAGCCCAGCGACAGGCAGACATAGAAAAACTCCAGTAACACCAGATTTCTGGCAGGATCTTCAGCTATTTTATTGAGGACTTGAAAGAATTTTTCACCGCCTCCGGCTTCTTTGTGCAAACTGAGCAGCAGGCTGTTTCTTAAACAGTCTGCCCCCCCCCAAGGGGTTGCAGCAACGGTTTCATCGACAAAAGTGCATAGCGCATACCGGGCAATCATGATGACTTCAGGTGCTATAGCGGCATTTTTGGCAAATTTTTCGAAATTGGCTATTTGCAGCAACTGACTTTCGCGCAACCCGCCAGGATCGGGGTGTGTCAGCATAAACCTGAGCGGTATGATCGAGCAAAAAATCGGGGTGGCTGCCGCGACGAGCGGGTTAATACCGGTAAGGGAGTCGAAGTCCAGCATAGCGCCGTTTTGTGCAGCGCTTGCAAAACGTGGCACGCCTCTGCCACCAGTAGGGATATATATCGTGGCATCTTGATCTAAACTGGAGTCGTTCATATCCTACCTTGAAGCTTTGTATTAAAACTGCGACATTCAGATGCCGCCCTTGAGGCTACGGTCATGACCTGATCGCCCATAATTCCAACTTTATGCCAGGATATTCGCCCGACAGATTCATCGCCAAAACACGTGAAGTCTGCACGCTCTTCCATTGCTCATTCCCTTTTTCGAGTTCGAAATAGGTATAGCCTGCATGGTATGGAATCTGCCTGGGCGCCACAGGCAGGGGTTGAATCCCGATGCCTGGTAGCTGCAGCAAGACCAGATTCCTGATGTTCTCCACAGAACCGGCCTTGAGTTGCATCGGCAAGTTGTTTTTCACTTGATCTGCAGGCAAGTCCGCATAGGCTGCAAGCACAAATACTGCCTCCCGTATCAAGCCTTCATCCGGGATTTCACCCACATACAGACCACGTCTAGGTTCATCCAGCGATATGGCAATCGCTGTTTGTTCCAGTACGGCCGTCAAGGTTTTTCTGATTTCGGACACCAGCAGCTTGTAACTGGCTTGCAGATCATCATGCTGATAAGCGCCAAACGCCATCGCACAGCGCTCTTTTCTGCCGAAAGTGGCCAGCTCACCAGCCAGTTCCAGCAGATGCCGGTATAATATTTCCGGATGTAACAGCACAGTATTGGAAAAGTGACTGATTAAAGGATCGAAACGATTGCAAAGTTGCAATAACAAGAAGTCGGCAAAATCCGAAACGCCCTTGCTGCCGGGTTGAGACACGCGAGCCGACAACACCTGCGCGCGGTGCTTGAGTAAGCCACTTATTTCCCTGAGGTAGTTATGTAGCGGAGGACTTGCTTTGCAATCTAGCATCGGTGGAATATATTCCTCATCGATCAGCACCTGACCGTCTGACCTTCTTTCAATAATTCTTGCCAAACCGATTGCACTATGAGCTGCAGTCACGTCGGTCAGCAGTTGCAATCTAAAGCCGAGCCTGCCCACTTTAAGTTCAGCAGACCCATCGTGTTCGGCGAGGGAATTCCTGACCTGAATATCTGCACCATAATAGCGCATGGGTAGTTCTTTTGCCGGTTGGTAAGACATCTCGGGCATGCCAGTTCGCCTGTAAGGCAAGGTCAGTGCCACTATGCTGTCTTTGCAGTTGGGAGGTATTTCAAGCGGTTCTGGCACATCCGCTTCATTCGGGATGTTGATTAGGGTGCCGTCAGGCATGGCCCCTTGAGCGACTGAAATTGCAAGCTTTCCATGCTTGAGCAATTCTGTATCTATTTTGAAGTTCGACAGGCCATAGGCATAAGGGGTTAGCTGGCGAATACGGTTTTCCAGCGTAAATTCAAAATATCGTTCCTGTTGCTGAAAATGCTGCGGACGCAAAAAAAGTCCTTCAGACCACAGTACCTTGTTATTTTCAGACATTTAAATTCCAGTTGTTATAGTTTCGATTTGAAATGCACCTATTAACTGCCAGAAAATTGCAAGGTACTCATCCGGCTTAAAGCTCAAATAATTACCCAAAAATGTTTACGACTTTTAAATTATTACAGGGGATCGCAGCTAGTACCCTGCCCGGCTTACTGCATCGGGAAACTCTATCCGGTTTTGTCCGCGCGCAGGATGCGATTGCGCAGCATTTGCGCTGTCTATAGCCATTAAATCCGCTGCGCAAGCGCACCCTACATTGCGAAGTTTTAAACCGTACAGGGTACTGGTACGCTTTACAATTCAAAGCTTCGGATAAAGTTAATCGGCTTTAGCCGCGTATCAGCAAGAATCAAGGCTCGCTTACGCACTATTTTATGCTGGTGGCGTCATTTAATCTGGCTCCCACCCTACAAATACGACTCATTTAGGCACTAACTTCCGAAATATTTGCCGGATAGGTGTTAGTCTAGTGATGCGTAATTAACAGTGCTGAAATTTATAAACTCATTAGTTTAACTTTTGTAACTTGCAGGTCTCGTATTTGCTGAAGTTAAAGTACGGCAAAAGTAAATTCTTGCTGAGCC
>CAIRBC010000561.1 GCA_903876685.1 uncultured Nitrosomonadales bacterium
ACCAACCTGCACCTCGCCTCAGGTGCTGCAAAATGGCATCTGTGTCACGCCGACACCAACCTGCACTTCACCGCAGGTGCTGCAAAATGGCATCTGTGTCACGCCGACACCCACTTGCACTTCACCGCAGGTGCTGCAAAATGGAGTATGCGTCATACCGTTCTCTGGCATTACTCCAGAAATCGTTCAAATTACCCCATCTAGCACCAATTCTATGACACTGGCTTGGTTACCGGTGTCCATGACAGTACCTGCCAATCAAGTAGCATACTCCATCTATGTATCCACAACCAATAATTTCACCCCCAACGCATCTAATTTATACAGTACGGTCATCGGTCAAACCCAAACCACCCTCAGTGGACTTAACACCGCCACTACCTATTATGCAATTGTCATTGCCAGCGACCAGCAGGGGAACACCATTTCGGGAATAAAATATGTCTCGGCAACCACCTTCAACGCGCCCTTGCTATTTAATTCGACAATCGCTGTGGCAAGTAGCGATGCGCTGGGATTGGGCTTATATACTCAGAATGGAAACACGCTGAGTTTTAACAGAACTGCAGGAAGCAAGGCTCCAGCTTTCAATAGCCTATTAGTCGCTCACGGTAGCGATGGTTATCAATTGCTGAGGGTAGACAATGTGGCGACCTCTGGATCAACAATTGATGTCACTACCCGCCCTGCCTCGCTGTCTGATGCGTTGGATCAAGCCACTGTTTCCAATAACATGTTGCTTTTTGATGTGGCGAGTACCAGCAGCACTGTCAGCACGGCGGCTGCACCAAGCACCATGATGCAAGCCATGTCTGCCAAGTTGCCGAATGGTAATCGACAAAGCCAAATCAACTGGGACAATCAGTTGCTGACCGCACAGCAAACCGATTATGCTTATCAAGATAACCAATTGACCGTCACCCCCCAAAACATTCCCGGTCAATATAGAATTGCCTTCAATGCCGAAGAACCCACTGCGAATGCTGCTACTGAAGCGGTCACCTTTAATGCGGCGGTAAAGTTTACCCCCAGTTTACAAACCGATCTCAGGTGGTCGGTCGCCAACGGTATTGAAAGCGGAGTCTTGATGGCGACGGGGACATTGAGCTTTGATGCCAGCGTGGTCTATGATTTTCAGGCTGCCGCCAGTTATACGCCTGCTCCATTCGTGTTAAGCACTAAAAAATACACCTCCCTTTACTTTATTGGCGAGGTGCCGGTATACCAAGAAGTGACCTTGACGGTTAGTGCTAAAGTTACCGCATCTGCATCGGCTAAAATCAACGCTTCGACTGAAGCCAAAGCAGCAGAAACGGTAACCGTTGGCGCGACGTATAACCCAGGCACTGGCTGGACACCAGTTTTTAATCAAAGCCAAAGCCAAAGCCAAAGCCAAAGCGTGACGGCTCAAATAAACATCAATGGCGGTGTGACCGCAGAAGTGCGCCTTATCCCGGAAATTCAAGTCAAGTTTTACAAAGTGATTTCAGGAACACTTGCGGTTGAGCCTTACTTGGAAGGTAACATTAAAGCCGAACAAATTAGCACCGATCCGCTAATACTTGCTCATTTTACCCCGCCTTGGCTTCAACCCACCCAATTTGATGTGAATTTGGGAGTGGAAAGCAATATCAGCGTGGCTTTAACGACATTATTTGGTAACATTACCCCGTTGCCAAAAACAACTATTGCAGGGGGGAAAACCAAATTGTTCAGTCTCCCCGCGTTAAAATTGTCTACAAGTAGCAATCCAATAAGGGTTGGAGAAGTAACTGATATTCAGCTGGTAGCTTACAATGGTGTTAATGATAAATTTAATTCCAATTCCATTGATTGGCGCGTGATTCCAGATACCCCGACGGCATCAGCCAGTATCGTTCCGAAAGACTGTTTATCTTTACCAGGTGATCAGGTTGGGGTTATTTGCCATGCAAACCTGACGATGCAAACACCAGGGAGATTCCATGTGTTTGCTTCTGGATATGGGCTACTGGGAGAGGTGGCAAGGCAATATGTAACCCTTCCTCCTTGCTCAATAGGCAACCAAGGCCCTGCTGGTGGGATAATATTTTACGTATCTAGCACCAGCCCATGTCACGGGCTAGAAGCCGCGCCAGTGGACCAAGTCGACCCATCTTCTTTCATCATCGACCCATCTGACAACAGCACTGTCGTTTGGGGCTGTGGACCATCATTAGTTGCAATAGATTACGTAAAGGTAGGGTCTACCAGTGCAGCAATAGGTACTGGCGCGGCAAACACCGCTGCGATCATAGCGGCCTGTGGTAGATCTCAATCGCACTACAATGTTTTCCCTTCCATGACTGCAGCCGCAGCCGCTTCCGAATACAGCCTTAACGGCTATACTGACTGGTATCTGCCTTCACTGGATGAATTAAACCAATTGTTTATAAATCGGGGCGTTGTGGGTGGTTTTGTCGATGGCTACTACTGGAGTTCCTCGGAGTATGACAGCAGCAACGCGTGGAACCAGTTCTTTGGCAATGGCCTCAAGAACTTCTGCGGTAAGGGATATCCTCGTAATGTGCGTGCTGTTCGGACTTTTTAACACCTCGAAGCAGCCAAGGTCGGGCAACGTCTTTTCTGTTGCCCGAGACTCACTAATAGCCCTAGAATGCTTGGGCAACGATAAAACCGTTGTTCAACCTCACAGCTTTCGTCATTAACTATCTTCTTGTGACCAGGGCCGGGCGCAAAAGCGGCTTTATCGCATATTGCGTTGGATGTTAAAACTTGCGAAGCGAGCCGGGGTATGCGAAAAGGGCGCGACGGGTTTTGTAAACTCGCCACCTACGTTTTGTGCATGCCCCATCGCCCCGACAATGTACAAGCAAGGTAGCCCGGATGAAGCGAAGCGGAATCCGGGATGGTCGGAGCCACGAAACCCCACATTCCGCTGTGCTTCATGCGGGCTACATTTCTGGCCTAAACCGTAACCCTTGAGGCGGAATCAGCGAGGTAGCCACTCAGCTTAGATTGGCATCGAGAATTTTTATATTCCGCTGTATTCTATATAGCCCATCCGTTCAACCAAAGGTTTAGCCATGATTACCACCGTCACTCCAAGCCATACGATTCCGATACCCGAGGACATCAGCCGCCAGTTTGGCATCCAACTCGTAAGGCGGATTCGGAGCGTTAGCGACAATCCGCCGTAAACAAAGATAAAGAACCCTGGTCGGGCGCGTGTCTTTGCGTTGCACCCGACGTTTCGTTTGATCCCAAAATAGTTATTCCTGTCGCGGATAATCGGCGTTCCCGTTATTTGGCTGGTTCCCAAGCTCCAGGTTGGGAACCCTTGCCTATCAAGCTCCTGCTTGTTCGTTGA
>CAIRBC010000562.1 GCA_903876685.1 uncultured Nitrosomonadales bacterium
CGCTCTTTATTCAGACCCCTAGATTCGCCCGGTGACACGGGCGGTTCCCTCTTTATAAAATGGAAACAACTTTTGCAAGCGACTTCGTGTCGCACATGGAACTACTAGCCATTCGACTAGGCTGGCACACTACGCCAACCAAGTCGCTGGTTATGCCAGGCGCATGAATCGCAACGCTGGATAGACCGGCAACTGCAAAAACTCATTCCCGGCAACTACTACATGATCACTTTCACCTTGCTGGAACAACTGCGCTCACTGGCCTGGTGCAACCAACGGACCCTGTACAATCTCATCACTCAGAATGCGTGGGACACGGTCAATACCTTCAGCCAGAATGACAAGAAACTGCAGGGCGGCGCCGCCGCCATCACCGTTTTACACACGCATAACCGCCGCCTGGACTACCACCCCCATGTCCACCTTGTCATGCCCGCTGCGGCCATTAACACCAGACAACGGGTGTTGCGTAACAAGGAGGGAAATTACCTGTTCAATCACAAAGCACTGGCCAAAGTATTCCGCGCCAAGATGCTGGCGGATATTCGCAAGGCCGGTCTGAAATTTCCCGACAAATACCCTGAAGAATGGGGCGTCGATTGCACCCAGGTCGGCAGCGGACAAACCGCGCTGGTTTATCTGGGTCGGTACCTGTATCGGGGCGTGATTCAGGAGAAGGATATTCTCGCCTGCAATAACGGCCAGGTAACCTTCCGTTATCAAAACAGCAAAACCAAACAAATGGAAACTCGCACCGTCATGGGCGCAGAATTTGTGCGGATGATCCTGCAGCACATATTGCCCAGGCACTACCGTCGAGCTCGCAATTTTGGTTTTCTGCACCCCAACAGTAAATGGGGCGCACTGGTGCAATTGAAGCTCAAACGAACTCCGGTGCCTGCAGCCACAAAACCACGCCCGACTATCCGATGTAAATGCTGTGGTGGTGTCATGCAAATTATCCGCACCCGCATCAAGTCCGCTGCTAATTGGCTGCGAACGCCCTTTGTGGCAGGGAAGTTCACCGTGTAACAAAGCGCATTCATTAAGCCTGCCTTGTCTGGCAGGCGCGGGTAAACTAGCTCTGAAAATGCTCAAAAACACACGAAATTAATGCAAGGTGTGTTGATTTTCAGCAGGCTGATCAAATAGGTTGCTGCAATGGCAATTTTTAAAGAACAATATAGGGCGGAATCTGAAAACCGCCCCGTCTAAATCGTTACGCAAATAGATATATTTGCATATCAAAACACACTCCCTCATCAATCGGGCTCGTCCAACAAACGATTCAGATCGTGGCTTACGCACGATCTAGTCTTATTCGTTAGACGATTCTTTCATTTTTAAATTTATTAACTATACGAATAAAATCAATCGAGTCTGACCCCATTGAAGGTTTTTTCATAAAAAATCATGCAGTTGGTGGGCTGCTATATTTTGCGTTTCAGGATCAACCCCCCTGCCTACTTTCGCCACAGTTGTGCCGAACAACGCGTTCAACGTGGTGCTTTTCCCTGTACCCGTACCGCCTACCAGTAGAACATCCAGTGGGCGTAATAATCCATTACCGCTCATCGTCGTTTGAATTTCATCAAAACGATAATTTTTCATGATCAATCACCACAAACTGCTAATGAATCCACCTATAGCCCCTACTACTGATCCGACTGCGCTACCAATCGCACGACTAGCTCCACCAAAAACGGCTCCAATCTCACCTCCTAATATCGGCACCTTTGGATGCTGCTGATTTAACTGATTCCCACATTGATGCGCGAGTTTCTTCACGATAGTCTTTCAACTTATCATCGTCCTTCCACATTTCTTCTTTCTTATTAATATCTTGGATAAATACGGCTCTTTTTTCAGTTTTTGTATGTTGCACAATACATAGCAGCAATTTGGATAAGTTGTAAGGATTTTGAGCCTGGTCGCCATCTTTATAGCCTGCTGAGTAATATATGGGCTCGACATCCACACTAGTTGCCTCCTTAATGCGCTTCCGGGTTGATGCCACTTTCTCGTTAAGGAATTTAACTAATTCTGGTTCAGGGCTGTTTTTATTGCAATTCCAGTTTCGCCCTTTCATCGCCATATCAGCTTGGTTGATAGCGACCAACAAACGTTTATTATCTTCGCCAAGATTAGGAATAATAACGCTGTTAATCAGCTCAACCGTGGTGCCAAAATCGCGGCTACCCCCGTCAATAATAACTAGAACCAAATCAATCAGCATGTCGCCATGGTTATCTTTTTCATAAAGTTTGCTGATAATATTTTCAGAATGCCTACGATCAGCATCTTTGCCATCGCCTAAGCCAGGGGAATCGAATAGTACAATGTTGTCGTATTCGTATTTGGTAATATCCATTGTCTCAGGATCAACCCCTTGACCTACTTTGGCTTTTTCATTGTTAAAAAGTGCGTTAATAGTCGATGACTTACCGCAACCTGTCAGACCTGTAATCAAAATATTTACTTTTGTCTCTTTGAGTTTTGCGAGATTGCGTATTACTTGCGCTTTGGCGATTTCAGATAAAGTAGCATCGTTTGTAACTGCATCAGCGAATTCATCAGTAAAATGTTTTTGGTTCATAACGTTCCCTTAAATGATTAACAAAACTAATTTGCTGCATGGCCTAACGTGGAGCTAACCGGGCGCGCTGATGAACTTTACCCGTAGGCAAGTCACGCTGTTTCGCGCTCCGGTTCAGCGGCGGGTTAGGTAACATTTTGGATAGTGCGACACTTCGGGAACGCAGAGCACCCCCAAAATTTGCTACCCGCTTTATCGCCACTCTTTACTGTACGCTGAACCATCTCAGCACCGCACTTTGGGCAGGATCTTGGAGCATCGGGAGCCAAACGATTTTGAACGTTTTTCACATGCTCACGATTTGTCGCGAGCGACGGAACAAGGCGACCGGTGCTGATCGCCGAGCAGACGGCATCAACTTCGGAGACAGATAAAGTCTGGCTGGTCTTTGACTTGATGTAGGAAATGTATCCGCTAGCGTAGGTTACATTCTCAGGCATTTTTGTTTTGAATAGCTTCTGTGTCCACAGC
>CAIRBC010000563.1 GCA_903876685.1 uncultured Nitrosomonadales bacterium
GCATGTTACGTGTAAAAAATGCACACGTCAAGCTTTTTTTTTATGTTATGATGCACAGGTGTTTTTAAACGGTAAATTTTGATGAACGAAGCGAATCAGTATGCTGGAGAATTGCCAGCTCCGCTGGTGGCAGCGGTGCGTCGCATTTTGCGACCGCTGATCAGGCTATTGCTGGCGCATGGAATCCGCTATCAGACTTTTTGCGATCTGGTCAAATCTGCCTATATCAAGGTCGCTGAAGATGAATTCAAGCTGGATAGCAAGGCACAGACTGATAGTCGCATCAGCCTGCTCACCGGCGTACACCGACGTGAAGTGAAAAATCTTAGGAGCGAAGCGCAAGTTGATTGCAGTCTGCCGTTGCAAGCGTCGATGAGTGCGCAATTGCTGGCGATGTGGAGCGGTCGTAGCGAATATCTCGATACGCAAGGTGCGCCGCTGCCATTGCCACGTCTGATCAGCAAAGGGGGCGAACGCTCATTTGAAGCACTGGTACGTTCCTTAAGCAAGGACTTTCGGGCAAGAGTGGTACTGGATGAATGGCTGCGCCAAGGTATTGCAACCCTGGATGATCAGGATAATGTGCACCTCGCAGCCGATGCTTTTGTTTCGCCTCAGGGTATAGAAGAAAAGACCTTTTATTTCGGCCAAAATATACATGATCATCTCGCGGCAACCGTCAATAATCTTTCAGGTTCTACTCCTCCATTCCTCGAACGGTGTGTCTACTATAACGATCTCACCCCTGAATCGGTAGCAGAATGTGATCGTGTCGCAAGAGTCGCCGGCATGAGAGCGATACACGTGGTGAACCGCTATGCAATGGAATTAAAAAAACGTGATTCAGGAAAGCCAGAGGCAATCTACCGCACCAATTTTGGTATTTACAACTATAGCGAGATGGATCAAGGCGATGAAACTCATCAGAAATAGACTTTTTCTGTACGCAGCGCTGTTGCTGGGTGGATTGTTAAGCTGGAATGTGCTGTTGGCAGATGGCATTGGTGGAACCGGTGCACCTGTCAAGCATGATGGCATCGGCGGAACCGGTGCGCCTGCCATGCATGGCGGCATAGGAGGGACTGGATCGCCTGCCAGGCAGGATGGTATAGGCGGGACTGGCGTGATCGATGAATCTGCTACGAGGGTGCTTGCAGGCAGGGTAATGTTCATCTCCGGTCTGGTTGAAGCGCAATATCAGGGGCAGGCGAGACAGCTTGCCAAAGGCGATTCGGTTTGGGTTTCAGATATTTTGAAATCCGGCAAGGGGGCGACCTTACAATTGCGTATGCAAGACCAGGGTACGATCGTGTTGCGCCCTGAAAGCCAACTGGCCATAGAAACTTATGTTTACAAGGGTGTACAGGATGGAAGCGAGCGCATTTCCTTAGCGCTGCTGGCAGGAGGGTTTCGTGCGGTCACCGGTGAAATTGGTCAAGTGCACAAGGATCACTATAGCATTCATACTCCCAATGCGCAGGTGGAAATACGCGGTACTGATCACGAGACGGTATATGTTTCCAGTGCCTCTCCGGGGGCAGTGGTTCAGCCTGGTACTTATAATCATGTCTACTCTGGTGCAACCTTGTTGGAAAATCAGCGCAGTAAATTACTGATCAAGCCGAATCAGACAGGTTTTGCCGCGCTTAACGGAGCTACCCTGATTTTACTGGACAAACCTTTACCTATATTTGGAGAAAGGAACGCTTTTACGCCAGCGAATCGCCCGGCAAATGGTGAGGATATTAAAGGTAGCGAGCCAATATCCGGCACAGAGCAGAATTCCAGAAATGGTAATTCGGATGGGGGGGGGAATTCCACGAGTGGTAGTGCTTCTACGAGTGGCAGTGCACAGACGGGGGGTAGTTCCTCGTCGGGCGGTAGTTCTTCAACCGGTGGTAGTGCCTCTACGGGAGGCAGTGCTTCCACAGGCGGCAGTTCTTCGTCGAGCGGTATTGCCTCTACGGGTGCTAGTTCTTCAACGGCTGGTAGTTCCTCTTCGGGCGGTAGTGCCTCTACGGGTGGTAGTTCTTCAACGGGTGGTAGTTCCTCTTCGGGCGGTAGTGCCTCTACGGGTGGTAGTTCATCAACCGGTAGTAGTGCCTCCACAGCAGGAAGTGCCTCCACAGGGGGTACTACCTTCACGGGGAGTGGTTCCTCAACAGTCGCAAGCTCCTCCACCAATGGCAGTGCTTCTACAGTTGGCAGTGTCGCCTCGGGAGGTAGTTCCTCAGCGACCGTTAGCCCGGTCGTTAGTCCAGCTACGGGTGGCAGTGTTGAGGTTTCCAACCCAGTGTTGTCGTCGGGCTCGGATCAGAATTCCCGGAACGTTAGCCAGTCGAGCGCTGATTCAGTACGGAATAATCCGATTATCAGCATAGGGCAAAACAAGATTACGACCTCGGATCACCTGCAAAATTCTTATCTTGATATTAATAGTCTAGATGCCGATGCAACGGCTGCGACAACTGGAAGCGTGGTGGTAGGGGCGAATCTGGTTTTGCAGAAAGTGGGCATGGTACGAGTCGGCAATCCAGGAGAAATGCTGCTGGTTGAAGATAGTCTGCCTAGCAGTTACACCAATAAGTCTAGCGGTTTTAATTACATAGCGCCACAGCAGGATCCTCTTGGTCAAGGTGTTGCGCAGGTGGATGGAGTGAAGGTGAACTGGGGCATTTATGCCGGAGGATATGCCTTCAACGCATCAGGTAAAACCATTGCCATCGATTATCATCCCTACGCCTATGTCGAAGGGGGCGCCACCCCCCTTTCAGTGCTTAGTGCCATGAAAGGTACCGCAAATTTTTCAAATGTGGCAGGTTTTACCAAGCCTGTGACCGAGACTGGCAATATTGGCGGTAACGTCAATCTTAAGGTGGGCATAAATCTTTCTACTTCCACGCTTAGCAGTTACAATCTTGCCGTGACCGATGGCAGTTCACGCAGCTGGACAGGTACACTGGATGAGCCACTGCCGCTTGCGACGTTTGCCGCGAATGGAACTCCGCTGGTGGTCAGTTGTGCTGGTTGCGGTTCCGGTAACGCAAGCGGTAGTGCAGCAGGTATACTGGTGGGGTCAAATGCCAAGGGTCTTGTTTCCTCCTATCTCTTGGGCACGATCAGCGGAAAGGCTGTAGCAGGTGCGGTAGTGTTGTCCCGTCCCTGAAATTTTGTAAATTTAACTTATCCTGTACATGAAGAAATTACTTTTCATCCTGCTTGGTATGGGATTCATGCCCTCGATCGCTAGTGCTTGCAGTCCTGATCTCGAATTGGCCGGCAATCTGATTCTGGAGGGTAAGCCTGAAAAAGCTTATGGACTGCTGGAACCCTGTGAATTCGAAATGGCGGGCACGACTAAATATGATTATCTGCTGGGGTTGGCGGCGCTTAATAGCGGTCAGCCAGGTAAGGCGGGTATTATTTTGGAACGGGTACTGGTAGTAGATCCGTTGTATGCGGCGGCTTGGGTAGACTTGGGTAGAGCCAATTATTTGTCTGGAGATCTGGAGCGCGCGCGTACTGAATTTATACGGGCTCAAGCCTTGAATCCCCCCCAAGCAGCGCAGGTTGTGCTGAATCACTATTTGCAGCTGATTGATAACCGCAAGCCTGATGTCACGTTGAGTAGTTATTTTGAGTTGGGTGCAGGCTACAACAATAATGTTAACAATTCCACTGATCAGAGCCAGATCCTGTTGCCGATATTGTTAAATACGC
This sequence comes from uncultured Nitrosomonadales bacterium, assembly GCA_903876685.1. Lineage (GTDB taxonomy): Bacteria > Pseudomonadota > Gammaproteobacteria > Burkholderiales > Gallionellaceae > Gallionella. Next base: position 3,721 of record CAIRBC010000563.1, read on the forward strand.
AAATGGCATTGAATGCGAACAATATCAAGACTGCGGATCGTTATTTGGGATTGGCTGCCGGTGCAGAAGTCGTGCAACCGGTTTCTGCGAACTGGTCAATTTATGCCAATCTTAATCTGCGTAGTCGCAGCGGCTCGAATTACCGCAATTTTAACTTTGTATCGCTGGATGGCGGGGGGGGAGTCAGCTTTCAAAAAGGCTCTGAGCAGCTCAAGGGAGGCGTTGTGGCGGGGCAATTTGATTTGGGCGGGGCTACTAACCGTAAATCCGGCGGCTATAACGTAGAATGGATTCATGGTTATAGTAACTTCGATCAGGCATTACTGTTTGCTCAGCAAATTCGTTACCGTTATCCTGATCCAATGCTCACTTCCAATGATTTTAATCAACTTATCGCCGGTTTCGGTTGGGTACATACCTTTGCCGACGCAAGCGATACCGTGTCGGGCAGTTTTTATACTGGAAATGAAAGTGATACCCATTTGCGCATCGATGGTGGCAAGCGTCTGTTGGGATTGCGCCTGTCCTGGCAATCCAGACTAGCCGAAAAGTTGGACATGTTTGCCTTGGGCAGCATGCAAAGAGCCAACTACCAGCAGATTAATAGCACTTTTTTAGTAGTGCGTGCAGATCAACAGGCGGAACTGGTTACGGGACTGAATTATCATTTCGCACACGACTGGTTGTTACGCCCGCAACTCTCGCTGCTGCGGAATAATTCCAATATTGTGATTGATGGCTACACTCAGGCCGATTTCATGTTGAGTGTGAGGTACGATTTTCGTTAGCAGTTAAACCTGAAGGCCAGAGCATTTGCCGCCCGGTTTGACACTCCTCAAGACTGTCAGGCCAGATAGCCTTCGGCGATATGACGGTATACCATTCCCTTGAGCCACAGCGAATCTGCTGCTGAAAGATTATGGAAGGTGATGCCGTATTCCAGGAGGTTTCCCTCTATTGCGCGAGAGGCATGGACATGCAGGATAGTCGCCCCCAGGCTGAGGGTGGTTTTCAGTTCGTCGAGGGTTGCATGAAAAAATAGCTGTAATATTTCGCCCGGTTTGCCCAGCGTCGGCGAAGCGTGGAGTTGACCGCCATTCGGACTGAGGTTGACCAGGCGAGCGGCTTCGCGGGTACCTTGAGCATCGGTCACGGTAATGCCAAGATTCACCATCGCCCACGGAGATTTGCGTAGTCTTTGCAAGCGTACCTCACTGGGATATTCCAGATGCAGATAAGCGGCGGGGCGGGTGCACAGGTGCTGAATAGCGGAACGAAACGCATAGATGTTGCATCCGGTTACCATGCGCACTTCAATTTGCTGGCCAATGACGGGAACGAAAGGTTTTTCGGAGGCCTCAGGCAAGCTCACCAGAATACTTGAATTCTTGATATACCCGATCAGGCGAGCAGAAAAATAACTGGGCAAAGGCTCTTCGAGCAAGCGTAGTTGCACGCGTTCCCAGAACTGAGGCTTGATGCCGGGAGGCGGGAATATGCCGATAGGCAAGATTTCCTTGAATTCGGCAAGATCACCAAATTCATGGGCATCCGGCGGTGCCTCGGTGTCCTGATATAATCCTTTGGCGAGCAGGTGTTCGAGTTGGGCGCGGCTGAGGGCTATTTCTCCGCGTGCGTACACGATATAAC
>CAIRBC010000564.1 GCA_903876685.1 uncultured Nitrosomonadales bacterium
AAGCAGTTCCAACCAGCACGATATCTGCCGCAGTACCGGTGAGTGTCGCCACCGCTGTCGCGCCTACCGCAATATTAGTGGCTGCGTCGATGGTTAACAGATCTGCGGCCACTGCTGTGGTGTCGGTCACCGTAATGGTGTAATCATGAGTACCGCTCAGCGACTTCAAGGTTGAAACCGCGCCATCAGAGATGGTCGCCGTGATGGCACCCGAGCCGTTACCCGCATCAATCAGATTCGCCTGTACAACGGTAGCGCTCCCTGAATCAATGGTCACTGCATAGTTAGTGGCAATAGTGATGCCGGTCACAGCCGTAATTGCTTCGATACCTGCTTCCGAGCCGGTAATCCCTGTTAGCCCGAGTCCATCGACCAGATGTGTGGTTGATGCATCAATCGCATTCAACTCGGTGACTGAAGCAACACCCGTGACGCTGATTGTATAATCATTATCCGAAGGGTTCAGTCCGGCCAATACGCTTGCAGCATGATCACTGAGGGTAGCCTTGATAACAACCGTAGTTTCTCCCTGCAAGGTATTCAAATCGCTCACCGAAATTGGATCGCTCACTGTCACCGCTAACGCCTCACTGATGACCGTTGAATTGGCTGCCAGTAATTGAATTGTTGTGCCGCTGATCTCCTCAAAGGTCAGGTTCGTATCCAGCAGATACAAGGCCTCTGCATCGGTTGTGCTGGTCGCATGCACACCCGTACCCGTTACCGTCAGATGCTGAGGAGCACCACTATCCGGACCGACGAGGATCGTCGAGACCGAGAGCTGCGCTGCCAGTAAATCTGCTGCAGAACCCGAGATCTCGGGAATCGAAACCGCATGATTATAGCCATAGAGCGTCAAGGCATCGGCGATAGGGGTTCCGGATGGGTCCAAAGCAACCAGTGTGGTCACATGATTCGCGAGTACGGTAGGGTTTAACAGCGTCAAAATATTCGCCGATGTATCCTGAATCGCCACAAAGGTCACTGCAGTATTAACGCTATACAAAGTCGCCGCGTCTGTCGCGTTTACCGTATCCGTCACCGTCACCGCTGTGGCTAACCCCAGTGCTAAAGGATCAACGAGCAGCAAATCTGCCCCTATGCCCGTAATTTCCTCAAAAGTCACTTGAGGATTATCAGCATATAGGGTCGCCGCCTCGATCGCCGTGGTCGCATGTACTCCCGTACCCGTCACAGTCAGCTTATAGCTAGTCGGAGGCGTTATGTCATGGCCGAGACTTGGGGGATTACTGCCGAAGGAATCAAAAACGGAAATAATAGCGGCAGCGGAACCGGTTATTTCTGTGACTCCGACCGCGTTAATGTTAACGCCGGCAGCAATATGAATCAGATCCTGAGCCGCTGCCACGCCGGTAATCGTCACGGCGAAAGAATTATTTAGCGAGCTTAGCCCACCTTGAGCAACCGCGTCCACGACCGCTAAAACCTCTAATGCCGTACCGATGATTGCCGTCACGCTGGATACATCGACCTGTGTCGTGGTTGCATTGTCCAGCGCCAGCAAATCAGCCGCAGAAACCGTCGAATCACTGACGATGACGGTCACACTGCCATTCACATAGGTGCCTGCACCATAATTAGTCTGCACATCCGCCATCAGATGGGCTGCCGTGTCAGTCACGCTGTCAAATTGCACACCTCCGCCTATGGTGGCATCTATTTGGGCTAGTTGATCCAGGCTGGCCGTACCCGACACATGCACAGTGACACCCGCAATGAGATAAGTCCCCGTGTTATTGTTGGTCGCCGCATCAGCTGCCAGGTTGGCAGCCGTGTCGGTTATGCTGGTATAACTCAAGGTGCCATTAAGATCCGCTGCGGCAAGTAATTTCAACTGGTTAATCGTTACCACATCGGTCACGGTGATATCGATACCGGAAATTTGCCCGGAAATATAAATGGAAGCGCTGCCTGAAGGCAGCAGATGATCGATCGAGTCGGAAATTATCGTGTAATTTACGCCGGCATTACCATTTTTAATATCCAGTGCAACCAACTGAACAATAGTCGCCGCATCGTTCACGGTGACCACCGTACCGCCCGTGATAAAGTCTGAAGCCAAGCCACCCGGCAGCAGATTACTGATGATATCGGCAATACCGGCTGCCGTTACGCTATGCCCCGTATTATAGGTCGCAAGCGTCGTCAGATTCGCGATCGAAACCTGATCGGTCACAATGATATTCGAGTGGGCTATGTTGCTGGTATCTGCAAGTATATGCGCGTAAGTATCAGCGACGGTCGCGCAGCTCAGCGTACCGCTGCCTATCGCAGCTTTGATCCCGGCCAACTGGGCGATAGTTGCGGAACCGGATACCGTGACGTTCTCGCCAGTTGTCACATAAACACTGGCGGTACCGGATACCAAGGCACCACTCAGCGCGTTTGCCAGATGTGCAGCCGTGTCCTGCACGGTGCTGTAAATCAACAAACCCGTTGTTTTAGCATCGATAGCCGCCAACTGAGCCAATGAGGCTACCCCGTTTACAGTCACATCATGACCGGTGATGTAGTTGGCAGCACCACTCAGATTCGCATTGGCCACCAGCAGCGAAGCCGTATCGGCTACGGTTCCATAAGTTAACGTACCGGTAGTTTTTGCGTCTATTGCGGCCAACTGTGCGACCGTGGCTGTCCCGCTAACGGTCACCGCATGACTGCCAATCACATAGTTACCCACGTTCGCATAAAGGTGCGCCGCAGTATCTATCACCTCACCCCAGGTCAACGTACCCACGCCATTGGCGGCATTAATATAAGTCAGTTGCGCGATGCTCGCCGCAGTACTCACGGTCACATTGGGGTGCGCCAAAGTCAGCAGATTATTTATTCCCGTCAACGGACTACCATTCGCATCCGCAAAGTCTGAAGCAGTTCCCGTAACACCCACACTGAATCTTAAGGTTCCTGCCCCGTTCGCGGTATCAATCGCCAGTGCCTGAGCAACAGTCGCCAGATCGGTTACCGTCACGTTAATGCCGGACTTCACATAAATACCAAGCGTGTCGGTATAAGTATAAGTGAGCAATCCGCTATCATAAGTAGCGGTGCGACCGTGCTTTAGTGCATCTGCAGCAAGATTGGCTGCCGTATCGGTCAAGGCGTGCCAGTATATGGTTCCTGCAGCTGATTCCCCTACGACAGTTTGATTTGCAAGCAGATCGGTTGCGCTATGAGGGACAGTAGTGACACTGACAGGTGCATTGGTCGTATCTACTACAGCATACGCATTTGCAGTTCTGCCATTGTGCGTATCAATATAATTCAATTGTGCAATTGTTGCTGCATCGGTGACATCTACATTCGGATGGCTGGCATTCGCCAGAAAAGTTTCAACACCGACTGCAGGAGTTAATCCATCGGTACTCACAAAATTTGCGGCAATGTCTGTTATATGAGTACTACCAATAGTCAGCACTGCTCCGCTGGTGCCTACACCAATCGCTACATCGAGTGCTACCGATTGCGCCACATTCAAAAAGCCCGAGTCATTAATTCCATGTATTACCGTGAGATTAATGCCCGATACTATGTATTTATGCGCAGCATTAGGCGCTAGTGCGATATCCGCCAGGACATTTGTCTGGGTGTCCTGGATAGCTGAATAGCTGCGTGTTACATTCTGCCCTGTCGTCGCGTTATCAATGGCAGTTAACTGGGCAAGGCTCGGTGCGCCTGAAATCACCACCGTATGATTAGGCGTATAGGTGGAAGCCAGCGTCGACCAGGTCGAGCCGTTTGTCAAATTCGCTCCTGTGTCAGAAATCGTGCCATAAGTAATGGCAGTCGACCCATTCTTATTGTCGATCACGTTCAGTTGTGCGAGCGTGGCCGCACTGGTCACATTAACAGGGGTGCTCGAGGTAATGTAACTATTTGCCTTGCTAGTTAACGTTCCACCGATACTTGACAGGTTTATCGCGGCATCCGAGATTCCTGCACTAGAGTAATCCAGATTACCTGCCCCGTTCGCCGTATCGATCAAGGCCAATTGGGCTAGCGTTGCCGCACTGCTGACCGTGACATTAGTCCCTGATTTGATGTAGCTACTGGCAATATTTCCGGGGGTAAGATTCGCTACCGTGTCTAAAATCGATGCGCTGCTCACACCTCCACTACCGTTAGCCGTATCAATCGCCAGCAGTTGTGCCACGGACGCAGCACCGGTCACACTGACTGAAGCCTGGTTACTGCTCAGCAAGGTGCTAACACCGGTTTTAAAATTAGTCGTCCCGGTATCAAAGATATTTGAAATATCCGCTGAAATGCCCTGCTGAAAAGTCACCGCAGGGGCGCCATTTCCGGCATCGATCGCCAGTGCATTTACTAAACTCGTTTGATCCGTGACCACCACGCTCTTGCCGGAAATACCACTGGAGCCATGATTATTAATGTCATTAATCAAATTGGCTGTCGTATCCAGCACGATGACCGTTTTTCCGCTGGCGTATTGCGTGGTACTCGCATCCGTCGCCAGATTTGCCAAAGAATCATTTACGGTGGTAAAAGAAAACGAGGGATTAACCGCGTGCAAGGTATTCGCCTGTGCGATAGTCACCGGATCCGTTACTGACACAGTTATGCCACTATTCACATAAATTGCGGCTAAGCTACTCAATGACGATCCAGTCATCAAGTTAGCCACCGAATCCGTAATTGCGGAATAATGCAGAAGATTCAACTCGGTAATGCCCGGATTGATCGCCGCGTGTAGCGCGTTCAGTTGCGAAAGTGTCGCTGCATCCTGCACGGTTACGTCCTTGCCTGACGTGACGTAAACGCTGGCTTTTTTGGTTGACCCGGTTCCAACGGTTAAAACACCGGCACTGCTTGCCAAGTTTGCGGCACTATCAGTAATTGCGCTGTAGTTTAAGGCACCTGAGCCATTCTGATTATCGATCGCATTCAATTGCGCGAGCGTGGCTGCATCTTGTACCGTCACCGCAGTGCCACTTCCGGTCAATTTGACATAGGTGCTGGCTTTGGTTGTCGCGTTCAAGACCCCCGCTGTGCTTGCAAAATTGGCGGCAATGTCGGTTACACCTTGCCAGGTAATTGGTGTCGTGCCGTTCTTGTTATCGATCGCATTCAGCTGCGCGAACGTTGCAGGATCTTCGACGTTCACCAGCACGCCCTGTTTCACATAACTATTGGCGAGCGTCGTCGTCACACCGGCTGTAGTTGACAGGTTCGCCGCCTGATCAGTGATACCCGCTGCCGTATAAGTAATCGTTCCAGTACCATTAGTGGTATCGATATAATTCAATTGCGCGAGCGTCGCGACTGTATCGAGCGTGACATTCGCTTTACTGCTCGAAAGAAGTGAAGTTATCGTATCAGGCGATCCGGCAGCGGTAACAGAAACGCCCGCCGTCGTTGCAAAGTTTGCGGCATGATCCTTGATGCCCAGCGTGAAGGTCACCGTGGCAGTGCCATTGCCATTATCTATCGCCAGTGCGCTGGCGAGATCAGCCTGATCGGTCACGGTCACGGCTCTGTTCGCAATAGTGGCTGAAGAATTGCTATTGACATCATTCAGCAAATTGACCAAGGAATCCACCACGATGACTGTTTTGCTGGCGGTATGGGCACCGTTATCCGCCTGCAGATTAGCAATTGAATCGCTTACGGTAGAGTAATTTAATGTCGCAGTGCTCAGTCCCGAGATAGCAGTCACCTGGGCAATAGTTGCCGCACCGCTGACATTCACCGTCAGTGGCGTAACACTGCTGGTCACATAAGTATTAGCAAATGAGGTAGTCTGGCCGGACACAGAAGCGAAATTTACCGCCGTATCCGTGATTGCCGAGTAACTGAGTGTCCCTGTGGTATTCGCCCCATCCAGAACATTTAACTGAGCGAGAGTCGCAACTCCCGACACGATCACGTTCTTGGTAGCCGTCACATAATAAGCACCCTTATTCGTGGTTACCGATCCCACCGTCGTCGAGGCAGTCAACACACCTGCCGCGCTTGCCAAATTAATAGCCGAATCCTGAATCGTAGTATAGTTAAAGACACCAGCGCCATTCGCGGTGTCTATCGCATTGAGTTGTGCCACCGTAGCACCCGATGTCACCGTCACAGTCGTGCCGGACTTAACATAGGTAGTTGCATTGGCTGTCAAGGTTCCGGTCGCGCCAGACAAGTTAGCAGCCGTATCCGAAATGGCGGTATAACTCACCGAACCGGTACCATTGGCTGTATCAATATAATTCAACTGGGCGAGCGTGGCTGCATCATTCACCGTCACATTCGCTTTGCTACCGGTCAGCAGCGCATTGACATTAGCCTGAGCTGACCCTGCGGTTGTGGCAAAACTAAGCGCATTACCGGTAATACCTGACGTAAAGGTGGCAGTGCCCGTGGAATTTCCCACATCAATCGCCAAAGCCTGCGCTATATTTGCGGAATCATTCACCGTCACATTCGGTTTTTGCGCCAACAGTGCTGCGACACCATTAGAGGAACCGGTAACGGCCGCCACGAGTACACCATTCACGTCCGCAAAACTTGCAACATTATCTGCAATGCCTGCGGAAAAAACTAAAGTCCCGCTACCATTCGCATAATCGATAGCCAATGCCTGGGTCACACTAGCCTGATCGCTCACCGTGACACTCTTGGCTGTTATCACATAACGTGTCGCGTAAAGGGTTGCTTGCGTATCGGAATAAAGATGAGCGGCTGTATCGGTGATCGCAGTGTAAGTCAGCGTCCCTGTCGTGTGCGTTTTAAGCGCCTCGAGTTGAGCCAGAGTCGCTGCACCCGTCACCGCCACCGCATGGCTGCCAGTCACATACTTCGACAAACCAGTGCCATCAGCCGCGACCAGATTAGCCGCCACATCCGTAATACCCGCATAATTAGTCAGAGATAGCCCTGTACGTAGTTCCACAGCCGCCAACTGCGCCACCGTCGCGGCAGTGGAAATCAAGACCGCATGACCGCTGGTTACATAGTTCTGTGCGTTTGCCGTAAAGGTAGTGCCATCGGCACTTACTATATTCAACGATGCATCACTGATGCCGGTATAGGTCATCGAACTGGAATGTGAAGCGATCAGCGCCAGTTGCGCCACTGTCGGCGCTGTACCACCGGAAATCTGCACCGCATGACCGTTTGTAATGGGATTTGTCAAGCCCGCTGCAGTTGCCAGATTGGCGGCCGTATCAACAATCGTATTGTAGGTAGTGTTCGCATTCTGCCCCAAAATGGTGTTCAACTGCGCCACTGAAGCACTACCTGTCACCATCGTCGTTGCAACTGCATGGACTGCAGGTAAATTGGCCGTCAACGCCAGATTAGTGGCCGTGTCGGCGATGGAGAAGGAGAAAGTTCCGGTTGAACCTGCTGCGGTATAGATTGCCAGCGCAGCAGCGGCGGTCACATACACCGGTGCGGCTCCATTCGCCGCATCGATGGCCGTCACTTGCGCAAGCGTCGGCGATCCGGTGATGGTTATCCATAACGCATTTTGCAAGGCTGCCGAATAGGAGGGATTAGCAATATTGGTTGATAATAAAAGACTCGTCGCTGAATCCGATATTATATAGGTCAATGAATTATTACCTTGCCAAGCTGGATATCCTGTAGAAATCGCGGTAGCGGTTGAATAAGTGGTTGCCATAATTCATTACCTTTCTAAAAAAATTCCAATAAAATCGCAAAAAAACCCTCCAGAACCCTGTCCGGTAGAGATTTAGCTAATAACTTTAAAAAACTGATTTTGATGCAGGACTAAAATATCCAAGAAATCGACTGGTACACAACCTCGATTTACTACACCGGTTACTCATTTCAAAAATA
>CAIRBC010000565.1 GCA_903876685.1 uncultured Nitrosomonadales bacterium
AGTCAATCTCCTGGCATATCTGCTGATCCAACCACTCCGGGAGCCTCATCAGCCAGTCTACCACGCTAAACAGATCAATGATTCTTTGTTTATCCCATTGCAAGTTATACAATATTCGTATTAACCGTAATTTCGCTTCATTGGATTTTGCCTATCGTTTCAAGGAAGATTTCTTCAAGATTTACGACTGCACTTCACCGGATGAAGCGCAAGCTCGGTACCTTGCATGGAAGCATCAAAAGAATAACGCCGGAGATCGAAGACGCATTTCACGACCTGGTACGTGCTAGGTATAACTGGAAACAATAAATTCTGGAATATTCCAATCATCCGATAACAAATGCTTTCACCGAAAGTCTAAATAATCTGATCCGTGTAATGAACAGGTTCGGGCGCGGTTACAGTTTTGAAGCTCTGCGCGCAAAGATATTATTCGCTAAAGCTGCACACAAAAACACGAATGCGAGACCGAAGTTAAAAATTAAGGGCAGAAAACGGAAATAATAAAAACGTATGATGCTCAGCCTAAACCGCCAAAGATCAAAAAGGAACAGGCGCAATAAGGAGAAGTAAGATGGAATTATGCTATAAAAATATAAACACTGATCAGTTTCTTCGAAAATGGCACTCTTTAATTGAGTTTCAATCATAAAATCCGGAAACCCCATTTTTCTAAGCTTAGCTCATTTTCAATCAAAAACAATACGTTGAATGCGCGCGTACCAGGGTTATCATCAGATTTTGCGAATAACGAAATGCGGTGGCGAATTTTAAGAAAACGGGAAATCTGTCTCGAAACCGGTCGAGTACACCCATCGGGGACAAGATCGATAGCGTAACCCGACAAGAAGAAAATTAAGATACCTCGAGCACTCATAAATTGTGAACTTGTAGATTAGCCCCTCAAATAACACCAATATTGTACAAGCAAAATTTCAATTCGCCTGCAACTTCATTTGCCTGAAATACCTCATCAAGCTCATAATCCACACTTGCTGGCATTGCGCTTTTCGCAGCCAATAATGTAAAAGTTAAAGTGGACAACCAACCGCCAGAATTCTGATCTGCCGTCACTACCTTTTTAATTGCAACTAATTTTGAAATACTTAACAGCGTAACCCTGACAAATTTGACCATGAGTAATCCAGAGATAGGCAAGCTTGTTCTGTCCTCACGCTATGTGCATATTGATGCCATCAACTTGCTGGGTGTCACTGAAGTGCAATCGATAGAAAATGCTGAACGGCTTGCCCATATAATGAGAGACGTTGATTTTAACGTCGTCCGTATTGCTAAAGATTATTCATCAGTCTCCCTGCTACACTATCCTGCATTTTTCAGCCAGGCTTTTCCAGAATTGGCAGCGAGTTGGCGAATTGAGCTTACTGAGCCCCAGCAAGTCCGGCACCGAACCTACAACAATTCTTTAAATCCCCCCATCCTTCATCGCAAGGAGTTACTACTCCCTGCTACACACCCGGATGTTCCTCGATTTCAAGCATTAACTAAAATCGCTGAAGAACTGGGACTGTTTGATGATCCATCCAGGATCGGTTTCCGAAACCAGTGGGAGCGTTTAATTTCAGAAAAGGGCTATGCTCTGGTTGACCATGAATTCATGCCCATCGGCAACGATGTTTCTGAGTCAAGTACCACCAGCCGTTCCCCGATGGCCGACGAGGTACAACGTCACCTTACGGCTTTGGTCAGATACGGATTTTCTGCTCCGATGCAAATGCTTGCCAAATTTGGATTTTTGGATGGATCTCGGAGCGTATTCGATTATGGCTGTGGCAGAGGTGACGATCTGCGTGGACTGCATGAAAATGGAATCGAGGCGCACGGCTGGGATCCACATTTTGCAAGTGACCAACCTAAACAGCCCGCTAACATAGTAAATCTGGGCTTTGTGCTCAATGTCATTGAAGATCTTGACGAACGGATCGAGGCACTTCAAGCCGCCTATTCCCTGGCTGATGAACTGCTCGTTGTATCTGTCATGCTGGCGAACCAAATATCAGGAGCGTGGAAACCATATCGCGATGGCGTTCTGACTACTCGTGGAACCTTCCAAAAATACTATACCCCCCACGAATTCAAAGTCTTCATTCAACAAAATTTAAATGAGGAATCAATCCCCGTAGCGCCAGGTGTATTCTTTGTATTCAAGGATAAGGATACTGAACAAAAATTTTTAGTCAGTCGAAGTCGCTCACGCTCTAATCTACTGCGGGTAGCTAGCCAGGCACAGCGTATTCATAAACCCAACAAGACCGAAAGAGACCAGGAAAATATGCAGCACACCGGGAGCTGTTAGAGCCACTATGGCAACAATGGCTCGAATCCGGCCGCGAACCGGATAAAAGTGAGCTGAATAACCTAGCTCAAATACTGGAAGCTTTCGGCACACTGCCCAAAGCACTTAGATTCTTACTGAGTCATCAGGACGCTGAAATCCTTAAGGCTGCCATTAATCTACTGCGCGATGATCTACTGGTCTATTTTGCACTAGCCATGTTTGAAAGGAGAAAGCCGTACCGGCATCTTGAAATAAATCTCCAGCGTGATATTAAAGCCTTTTTTGGAGACTATGGATCAGCCCAAATCGCCGCTCGAGAATTACTTTTTAAAATATCACAGCCAGAATTATTAGAAGCTGCCTGCCGTCAATCTACTTCAGAAGGTCTAGGCTGGTATACCGAGGGTGAGTCACTACAATTACACTCAAGTCTAGTAGAACGGCTTCCGCCAATCCTCCGTATATACGTTGGATGTGGAACAGCACTATATGGCGACATCACCTCCGCCGATCTGATCAAGATACATACAAGATCCGGCAAACTTTCAATTATGCGATACGATGACTTTCTTGGGCAACCGATTCCCAAGTTGATGCACCGGGTAAAGATTCTATTTCGTCAACAAGATTTTAATCTATTCGAGTATGGGGAAGAATATGAACCCACCAATCTATACTTGAAATCACGATACATCAATGAGGAGAGCCATGGTTACGCCAAGCAAGTTGAATTTGATAGCCAGTTAGAAAACTTAAAGCTGTTCGATTTTGCAGGCTATGGTCCAAAACCCTCAGAGTTTGAACTAAAACTAAGACATTCGCGCTGGGAAATTGATGGAATGCGCCTAGTCAGAAGTAAAGCCATTCCGAACCTGGACGATCCCTGTGGACACAATTTCACCTATCGTAATTTTATTGAATGCGGGGAAACACAAGAGAGAACTCAATTACCAAACCTACCCAAGGAACCTGAAAGTTATACTGCATTATATGAACTTTCGACTAAAATTCTTGATCCGGTTATCGACTATTTTGGAATGATTAAACTGACCTATGGCTTTTGCTCACCAGAACTTGCAAAAGAAATACCCGGTCGGATTGCACCCAAACTAGATCAGCATGCTTGTCACGAAAAGAATCGTACCGGTAAATTGATTTGCGACAGGCTTGGTGCTGCCTGTGACTTTATAGTTGAAGATGAGGATATGGGAGAGGTTTTAGCTTGGGTTGCAGAAAACACCGAATTCGATAGAATTTATATATATGAAACAAACAGACCGCTTCATGTAAGCTGGTCACAGAATCCAGTACGACAAATCACAAAGATGGATCTAACAGCAACTGAAATTCGAGTACCTCGAACCGGAACGTTCACGAATTAACCGATTGTCAATGGCTATTTAAAAGAATCTATTCTCGGATATTAATTTTAAGGAAATTTCCCGGTTTATAAAAAATCCCCGCAGAACGAAGAAATCGACACATGATTGCGTCGCCGTTGACATCCAAATATCAAACTAAACTCTTTTAATTATAATTCTTGTATCACGAGCAGCAATATTAAATTCACCGAGTTGTCTCTCATTAAACAAGGCAGTGGCTGCAGCTTTAATTCTTGCAGGGAATCGAGAAATGTCATCGTATCTAGTATGTGTCCAAGCGACAAATTTCTGTTCCTTATATATTTCCAAATTCATGTTACCTGAGTAACCCTTAGTCTGGAAATCAAACTCCCAGATATTCGAATTTGGTTCACTAGCAATAACCTTGCGAATAAGTTCAGAATAACCGCTCCCCGTTCGAGTCGCATAAGGAATCTCAACGGCAAATCCTCTACTATTTTCAACCAGCGATGATGCTTTGTCCTTATGGTAAAAATATCTGGCTAAGGCAAAGTCAGCACGGTCTGCTATCAGTTTTCGAAACTCCAAACCCATCCACCATGAATGAAGGTCTTTGCGTAGCCTAAAAATTTTTAATGGTTTGTCAAGTTCAAAGAATCCTTCCACCGAGTCAGCCATTCGATCCAGTGGCATAGCTATTAGATGTCTAACGACATGATTAAGCGAATATTGGGTTGGATCTTCTGCTCTGGCCAGTTCATCCCAATCGGCAAGTCTGATTCTATTTTCCAGATAATAATTCAGGAATAGTGTAGCGATATCTGTGACTTTCCACTCAGCACCACCGAGAGCTAGTAGTGATTTCAGTACCACCATTTTGTATGACTTAACTGGATTCAATTCCTTTTCAAGGTGTTGTAATAGTTTTTCAGCAGGGCTATCGATGAGTGTCTCTTCAAATGTCGTCAAGTCGCTCATAAACGCTTTGACTCTCAACCAATTACCACCCAGTCTTGCTTCTTGGATGAATACATAAGGGTCATGAACTGAGGGATTAGCGAAGAAATCCATCAACGAAGGCGATTCACCCAGACTGGTTCGTAATTCCTGATAAAGTTCTTTCAGTGCCTCTATTCGATTTGCGGGGGTTAAAACTTTTTTTATCTAGGAATTCCATATGCGCTGAACTTCCGTATCTACACCGATGTAACAGGCGGAAGGCAATTGCTTATCCGCTTGCTTATTTTGCTTTGCCTTCTTGCATTCTTCTGCGCTGGTATAGCCACGCAATGCCAGTGGCGCCACATAAGACTGACGGAAATTACCCACAAAATCCAAGGCTATCAGAAAATCCTTTTCCGGGGTCTGGCGTAATCCCCGGCCTAATTGCTGGAGAAATACCGTAAAGGATTGGGTAGGTCGCAGGAAGAGCACATGAGAAACAGCCGGAATGTCGACACCTTCGCCCAGGATGTCTACCGAGCAGATTATCTGCAGCTCATTCGCTTCATCCTGCAACTGCCGCATGGCCAGTTCCCGTTCTTCGATACTATGATGACCGAGCAGGCAAACTGAACGCATATTCACGGCAGCACCGAGTTGGTTAAACTTTCGGCTCATATATTGAGCATGGCTTATTGACGAACAAAATGCCAGCGCCTTTATTTTTCCGCTCGAGGGAAGAAATTTACGCAAATTATTGAAGACAATTTCAGCACGACTATCGCGATTCAACAGTTCATCAAGTTCAATATCCAAATAGCCACGGCTCGTCCAACGTAACTTGGAATAATCAGAGGGATCGTGAATGGCAAAATAATGGAATGGCACCAACCAACGATTTTCAATGGCATGGAATAGCCGTGTTTCGTAGGCGACATCATAATCACAAATTTTCAGGACATCGCGTCCATCCATGCGCTCAGGGGTTGCAGTCAAACCAAGTAGAAATTTCGGTTTAAATTTATCCAGAACACGTTGATACGAAGATGCCTCGGCATGATGAAATTCATCGATGACTATGTAATCAAAAGCATCGGCGGAATACGCCTTAAGCACTTCCGACCTGGAAAGTGTCTGCACCATGGCGAACAGACTGTGGTCTTGCTTCGCTGGTTTTTTTAAACCTGACAACAAGGCACCGAATGACTTGTTCCCCATCACATTGCGATAAGATTCCATTGCTTTCAGCAGGATACTTTCCCTATGTGCAATGAAAAGCACATTTCGCAAGCCACTTTGCTTATAGTCAAAAGCAGCAAGGTATGTTTTACCAAGCCCGGTTGCTGCAATAACTGTTGTTTTTCTTACATTCTTCTGGCGGCGCTCGGCAAGTGAACGAAGAGCATTTAATTGTGACGGTCTGGGCACCAGATTAGTTTGAAATGCACTGTCCAACTCCAGTTCAACATTCTTCCGCAACTCCCTTGACTTTTCCCATCGCGGCAGAAAGGCATTTACAAAGTGTTGATCTACTGGCACCGAGGAGTTGTTCCAATAGGAATCATATTCCTTCAGTGCATGCTGAAATGAAGAAATTTTTTCTTTGAGCAGAAGATTGGTTTCACTATTTGAAAAGTAATTCCATTCGTGGTTTCTGGCAAGACCTGCGCCGGTAAGATTAGAAGAGCCAACGATGATTGAATGCTGACCAGTTGCTTTTTCAAACAGAAAACTTTTCACATGAAAGGATGGCGGTTGCTGGCTAAAATCAGCAGTTCCATGTTCATCCAGGGGATAAAATACCTTGATGCCAATTTCAGGGATTAATGATGACAGATGCAGGAAGTCATTTGGATTATTGAAGTTGCCCATGACCGAAGTTAGCAACCGCAATTTACCACCTCGCCGCACAAATTCAATAAAAGGGTCGAGCAATAGATTGAGCATACCCCGCGAATAAAATGCGGAGGCAATATGTAAACTATCGGCATCGCGTAACTCGCGTTTTA
>CAIRBC010000566.1 GCA_903876685.1 uncultured Nitrosomonadales bacterium
TAACGTGAAACACGCGTAGCGACTTACTCCCGGCTACGCCCCCCTCGCTGCGCTCTCCCCGCTTGCGGGAGAGGGATGGGGTGAGGGAAACGGACATGGCGGTTTCATTACAAGGGGTGGCATCATTGCCATGTCCGTTAGAGTTGTAAATATAATCCCCTGCCTCTAACGATGTAGGGTTTTTTATTGGACGAGGATAGCACCGTAGCCCTGATGCAGGCCGCAGGTCGGAATCCGGGAAAAATCGGATCGCGTGAGTTCTTCCCGGTTACATAAAGTGCCCCCCCGGATTCCCTTTCATTCCATCCGGGCTACGCCCACTAGTTGGCGTACCTGAGTCATTACGTTTATTCGAAATTATTCACATTATGCGCACCCCTGATTCCATGATCATAAGCTTGCGGGATTTGCGTGATTGGTCGCAAGTACAACGTCCTGTATTTATTTGCGGGCAGGCGCGCAGCGGCACTTCGATGTTACTGTTGGCCTTGGGTCTGCACCCCGCGCTATTTGCCGTACCCGATGTGTTCGAAACTAGAATTTTCGAGTTTCCACGGGCGCCTTTGCAAGAAACCATGCCTCACGGGATGCGCGCCTATTTACGCAGTGAAGCAGATATAACAGCGCTGCGGCAGATTGCGGCAGAACTGGAGGAGCGCGAAGGAGTTCTTGGGGATGATGATCTGATACGCCTGTTTTTCTGGTATGCCTCACTCCATATTTATCACGGTAGGCGGCCCTTGGAAAAAACTCCTATCCATGCGCATTACCTGCCGTTGATGTTTCGACTCTTTCCGCAAGCCAGGGTGCTGGCCTGCGTGCGAGACCCGTTAGAGGTATGGGCTTCCTATCGCAAGCGGTTGGCGCGTGAGCAGGCTATGGGTAAGTCACGCAAAGTTTGGGGTTGGCTGGAAGTCAGTGACGCACAGTTGATTGTTAAACTTCACAGGGTGGGTCACGCGATACGCGTAGCCGCGCAAAATATGCCGGGCGCTATTTTTCAGGTGCCTTACGCCTGGATTACCGAGCAACCTGCGCAGGCGCTTAGCCGTATTTGCGAGTTCATCGGCGAGCCCTTTGTTGAGGAGTTGCTAGCGCCACCCAGTCGAGGCAGGCAACTGGATGATCGCCTGGACTTGCCTATTGGTGTGCAGTATCCAGCGCAACCTTTATTGATCAGTCCCGAAACAACACAACTGTTCCTGGATAAAACTGCCGAACTGGCTCATTGCTGGCGTTACGCAGGCTCGTTGCCGGATACAGATGGCCTTCAAACCATTTCAAATCAATTGGACAGCGTCATGCTTGAAATAAAATTGCCAGACGCCGATGCCTTGCCCCGGCTATTATCCGAGGCAAAAGGAGAAATCAGCCTGTCCAATTTTGCAGCGGCCAGAGCCATTTATCAAAGCCTGATCCTGAATTATCCCTCAGCGCAACAACCGAGGATCGGCCTGGCAAAACTGGCATACAGTCAAAATGACTACGCTGCCTCGGCGACTTATTGGCTAGACTTGATTAGTCGCTTTACCGAAGCTGCGCAGCCATCCTGGTTTATAGATTACGCCAAAACGCTCTATGCAGCCAAGCAGCCAGACAAGGCGAAGTCCACCCTGCTAAATGCATCCAGGCTTTTTCCTGAGCATCCTCAAATTTTCTCGATGTTGGCCAGTGCCTATGTAAAAGCCGGGATGTATCCTCAAGCTGTTCGGTTGTTGCGCAACAACTGGGGACGCTTTCCCGGGCAGCGCAATCCTGGCCAGCTTCACTTGTTGCACACTGCGCTGAAACGCGCCGGCATGGATGTGGAGGCGCTAGTCGTGCTGGAGCAGATGCAGCTAAACTATCCCGAGCATCCGCTGTATTTGTCCATGCAAGCCAGGGAATATCAGGAGTCAGGGAAGTTTGGGCAGGCACTTAGCCTCTGGAATCAGTGCATCGGTAACTTTTCGGTCGACAGCAAAGCTGCGTGGCGCTTGGGGAAGGCAAAATGCCTGTTGTCCCTGTGGCATATCGAGGAAGGCCGTAAGGAATTGCTGCAACTGGTTGACGATTACCCCGAATTTGCTCCTGCACGCATCGCGTTGCGCACTCAGGCTGAACAGGAATGCGATTGGCCAAGCGCGTTAATTCATAGCGAGGCATTGGCTGTAAACAGCTTGGACGATCTGGTTGCCCTAGGCCGGATACACATGCGGCTTCGGCAATATGAAAAGGCGAATGAAATTGCCGGACGTATCGAAATGCTGGAAGGCGGTGCTGCCAGGGCATACCATTTGCGCTATTCGGTATTGCTGGCGCAAAGTCTGTACACTGAAGCGCATGTGCTGATCGACCGAGCATTAACGTTATTCCCCCAGAATAAAATATTTACCGACCTCAGATTTGAACAGCTTTTCCAGAGCCATTTATTGAATGAAGCACAGGAATGGGCAAAAAAATGTCATTCGAAAGCGCAGCTACCCCAACAATGGAAACTCGTCGGAGCAAGGCAAGGCAAGGATGCACTGATCCAAAGGTTGCAGGCTGACTGGTCCAGTCAGTCAGGCGCACTATCGGCAGAAAATAAAAAGCATATACATTTTCTGAGCAATTTGTTTGTCAACGGCAACAAGTGTTTCATGGGCGATCGGCGCGAGAATTTTGCCTTACCGTTTGTGATGCAATTGCTGGCGCAGGCTATCAATGCGGAGCCATTCAACTTGCAATTGTTGGTGGACTACCTTCGTTGTCTGATCGTACTGAATTACCGCGATGCTGCGTCCAGGTTGCTTAATAGATTGCCTGTAAATGCTGACTGTCAAAGGGAGTTCGCCTGGGCGCAGGCGCTGCGAGGGGATTATCAGGGCGCGAGGCAAGTCTATTTGCAATTCATTAACCGGAATAGCTGCCCAGCGCTACACGGGAAGATCACTCATCTGCTGCTCGATGCACATAGTCCTTTACAGCAGTGCCTTCGGGGCGTGACAGCCTTCGTGCCGGTAAAAGACGAAATGCGCAATCTCCCGCAGCTTTTCAAACATCATCGAAAACTCGGAATAACCACCTTTGTCATCATCGACAATGGCTCAACAGATGGCACGCTGCAATTTTTGCGCAGCCAACCGGATGTGCTGCTCTACCGCACCGAGGATAATTTTGCAACCGCAGCTTCAGGCATGCTATGGATTAACGAGTTGCTGGTTCATCACGGGCAATCTGACTGGCGTCTGTTCATTGATGCAGACGAAGAATTCATCTATCCTGATTGGGAGCGTCGCGATATCAACGCGCTTTGCAGCGCTTTGGATCAGGAAGGTGCTGAAGGCATGTTTGCCTATATGCTGGATGTATATCCAGAGCGTTTTGATCCTGCACAGACTGACTCTGCCTCGATACGCGCAAGCTGTGTGTACTTCGATAACAATTATCGTTGGAGTGGATTGGTTGCGCCTCCCTATAGCAATGTACAGGGAGGGGTGAGGCAGCGCTTGTATCAGGATCAAGAATTTCTGCCTAAAACACCCTTAACCAAGGGTGGCTCCACCGCTTATCTGAACAATCATTCCACTTTGCCCGCCAGAATTTCTCAGACTACCGGAGTGCTTGTGCACTATAAGCTGGCTGATTTGTGGAGCAAAGGTGCAGGCGCCCAAGCGGTCTGTGACAGCCAATATGCACAAAGGATGCCTGACTGCATCGGTCGCTATAACCTTTATCTGTCTAAACATGACGTATTATGTGCAGACACACTCCTGGATTCGGACGTTTCTACGAAAATCGGCGATAGCCTGGAGTTGGTGGCACTTGGAATAATGAAACAGGGCATCGAAAAAACTGCATCAGATGAAACACAGGTTAGCGGATTTGCGCGCTATCCGGTGCTTGCCCGCTATCAAAGAGACGCTAACGATTGCGCCGGGCCTTATACACTGGTGCGCGGAAAATGCACCGGATTTGACATCCGTCAAGCCAAAAGTCTGCTGATCTATTGTGCTGATCCCTGGTCTAAAACCGTGCTTTACACCGAGCACGAAGAAATTGGAAAGTTATTTCAACAACTCCCTCAGGCACAGTTCGAAACGGCCAGCGGATTGGTTGAAATTCCCTATGCTGCGCTGGTGGAAATGAATCAGGAAAAAAGGCCGAACCCTACCTTTATTTTCTCGATCGGACAATGCGGAGCTACTGAGCTTTGCCGTGTTTGGGCGCAAGCTGGCATACCCTCCGTCGCCGAACCTGACTTACCCAAGCAAATCGCCAGCCAACATGGGCTCATGATGGATGCTTTTGGCAAGGAAGGAATAATCCGCTTACTTCAGGCAATGAGCCGGAATTTCTCTGCGCATCTAGGTGCATCGTTTGCGGTCAATCTGTGCTGCGAATGCAACATGATTGTTGATGAAATACTTGATGCGCATGCGACGATGCAAAGCTTTTTCCTGTTGCGTCGATGGGATAGCTGGGTTGTTGCGATGTGCTGCAGCAGTAATCATACCGGGCCTGAGCTTGCGCTATGGTTGCGCAGAGCTATACTTGCGTATCACAAATTGGTTGAAAGAGGAGCCACTCCTTTATTGTTGTGGTTTGAAGATCTGCCAGGCAGTGCCAACTTGCCAGTAGCAGTGGGAGATGAGGCAAGGAATTTCTATAGTCAAGTGATAGATCGCAAGATACTAGAGAGTTTTCTTGAAACATGGGAAAACATCAGCCCTGATTGTCTGGATCGATATCCTGAGGTGCAAAAACGTCTTGCTATTCCTGCCTATCAAACATTCATCAATCCGGAAGTAGCTGTCAAACGTGTCGAAAAACTTTGTATTAGCAAATTGCCTTTGCAAAATGAAAAACACTTGGTGAATTTTGTGGACAAGCTTGGGCAGACTGAAATTGATCGATTGGGCAACAAGCTGATTTTGAATTTTGACTTGGTCAGTGTTTTCTCTGATGGCAATTTGGATAAGTTCTGGCTTTCGGTTGCAGAACACGTCGATCGCATACCCTTATCGCCAGCTCGTATAGGCTCTCCAGCGATGGGAAAAAAATACGCTGAGCTTCCCTGGTCTGCTTATAGCCGCTTCAAGATCAGTCAAAATATTCAGTTGCCTGATTGTGCTAAAGACGCCATTCAGTTCGATCTTTGGGCAAGCATCAATGAGCAGGAGGTTAATATAGCTCGGCTCGCCACCTTGCCTTCTCCTGAAAATGCCAGACTGGAAGTCCCTGTATCCAACCAGCAGAGTTTAGTCATGCCAGATCAAGCCATAGATCCGCCTCGTTTTATCTTCATGGAAGTCAATAAGCGCTGTAATTTGAAGTGTAGTCATTGCGATTTTTGGCGACGTGACGATCGCGACCAGGCTAATTATCTCGCCAGGGGGCGCAAGCAGGAAATTCTGGCTGAGTTTGCGGAAATGAGCCCCTATGGAAGCCTGGTGATCTGTGGCGGTGA
>CAIRBC010000567.1 GCA_903876685.1 uncultured Nitrosomonadales bacterium
CGGTACCAACAATAAAATCAACCTTGCCTTTGAACAAGCTACGATCTTCAATACTTGCCAACTCGTAACAGTTGTAAATGGCAAAACTTGTTCCACGCCACTGAATGAGATGATATTTGTCCTTGGCTGCTGGAACTGCGAGCCCCTCATTCGTCAAAATGAAAATTTCTTCTGGAGAATATAGCCGTTTGAGGCGCCTGACCGGCATGCACGCCCAGTGATTATTGGCAGCGCGGTATGGCAATGCAGCCAAGACTTCGTTAAATGCTATACCGCCTGTTATCCGATGCTCTAAACCACAAACAATACCTATTCTATGTTTTCGTGCCCATGCAACAAGCATAGATTCCCACGCATAAGGGATGCTGACTTCGGGGAATACCAGTAAATCAATCTTTTCACCAGCATCATTTCTCCACCTGGAGATATCGTTCAGCAAATTGGCAACTGGTTTGAGCCGCTTCCTGCTTAGATATGGCTTACCAAGGTAGCTGTCCTGAATGTCGTTATCCCACACAGGAATATTGGCGAGTGCTACTTGAAATTTTGTGTGAAGGTCCGGGGTTTTCAACCCAATCTTAATAGTATCGAATTTAGGCATCGTCACCCTCAATATTTTTGGCTGAATTCCAATCGACACCATCTATCACCTGTCTGTTAGCGATTTCATAGATATCAGACGCCCATTTGAATGCTGTTTTTTTCCCTAGATTCACATCTCCACTTGTTGCAAGAAGCATACACTCATCGAAATTGATATACCGGGGTGAAAGCTCAAGTTTCCGTTTGTCGACTTGAACTGTTCGTTCAACAAACAGAGTCGTCAGGGGACCAGTAAATTTCGTGTAATTTAGCAAAGGATTACGAACAAAGTGGTGCCGAATCAAGTTTGAATTTCTGAGTACTTCAATGTCGTAGCCGGGAATAAGCTCTGCAAATCCCCAATCAGCTTCACACAAGGCTTGAGCCATTGCTTTCGATAGTTCGAGATGTTGTTTCAAATCTGCGGCTAGGCGATTAGTAACGCCTGAATCTGCGCAGCGAACACGCTTCACTTCCGTCTGTAAATGTCTGTCAAATGCCTTGGCTGCCTTTGGGTCATCAGAAATAGCAAAGAAAGTGAATACTCGTTCCCATAGATCGTGATACTCAATTGAGTTCTTTCCTTTAAAGAACTTTCTTAGGCCAAGACTAACGGTTGGGTCAGGCCGGTCGTTAGTAAGCAAATGAAGAATTGTTTGTCGAGCCAAGTGTTTTGCAAGCTCATATCGATTTTCGGCCATGCCTTTGATGCTACGAAATTTATTTACTGATCCTTCGTACAATATCTCGTAAGCAACATCTTCCATTGAGTTATCTGCCTCGTCTACCGGCATCAGGGCGAAATCACTCCCGTTCTGTTCCAGTTTTTTCTGGAACTTCTCCAGTCCGGCAATCGAATGTTTCGCATCGAAATATTGAAGAATGCACTTGCTTTGCTGCAAGTAAAGACCTTCGCGGTTTGAAAGCTCGTAGCGGCGATTTACAGGTTCGCAAAGTATTCCTGTCTTGACTAGAATTTCATCCATGAACGCAGAAACTGGTGATCCATTTACCTTCTCAGGATCTCTGGCTGCAGGAATTACAATCAAAATGTCATCAACATATCGACCATAGTATGATGGCCGCACATACTGTTTCACCCGTTCGTCAAAGTCCTTCAGGTACCAATTCGCAAGCACCGATGATGAGCAAAGTCCAATTGGCAGTCCGGTGTCGATCTCTAAAAGCCCTTCGTGAGTCAGTTCAATATTTGATGCAATGATTTTTCGGTAAACGCGACCAATCCTGTCGATGCATCGCAGCAGACTGATGTATT
Organism: uncultured Nitrosomonadales bacterium; assembly: GCA_903876685.1. Taxonomy (GTDB): domain Bacteria; phylum Pseudomonadota; class Gammaproteobacteria; order Burkholderiales; family Gallionellaceae; genus Gallionella. The sequence goes on from CAIRBC010000567.1 coordinate 1,859, forward strand.
GTGGAACATCGTCACCATTGCTATCTTCGATTTGCCCTTGGCGAATTGCATCTCCAACTGCTTTGACATCCAATCTAATCCGATAAAAGTATTCTTGTATATCTAGGCCAAGAATTGCGACATTTGACCGATCCTCAACTAAAATTTGTTTCGCTTTTCGAATCCCAGTGTCACGCCATTTCGAATACTGTTCGTGGTACTTTAAAAATAAGCCTGCGGTGTTATCAGAATCACCATGGAGACTGTCAACCAAGCGAGAGCCACAGCACTCATGCCCGAGCTGCGCATCTAGGAAACGTCCTTCCTGCATAATCCAGAGCACAGCAATCAAGTGTAGTTCGATTGGCCCATCGAAAAAATAGTTAACTTTTTCGACTTCTATTTGCGCGGTCGATGTGACGTTAGTGATGAACTTCCCGTTGGCAGATTCATCAGAGTCTGGCTCTTTTGTGACCCATTTTATTTTTTTAGGCACAACCCTAAAATTAATTTTCCGCAGCCAAGCATCAAAGTCTTTATGTCGTGTCGGTTGCGTGCTGTTCACAACAGCATGCACAGTTTCTAGCTTCTCATCAAAATCGGCAGAACACTCGAATTCTGCTAAAGTTTTTCTCAGCCTCAAATCCGTTTTGTCGTAGTAGACATAACTCTTCAACTTGCGATATGCAATGTCGACTTGTTCGCGGTTGATTAACATGTCATGCAACCTTGAACACCTTCATCACCTCATCACCCAGATGATTGATGACTTTCACCGCGATGCGCCCGGACTTTGGTTTCTCGAACGGGCGCGAGGTGTCGCTGTTCAATGTCGCCCACGCCTCCGGGTCGATCTCCGCCTTCAGCGTGGTTTTCAGCGCGCTGTAGGGATCGTTTGCGCCGAGGAAGTAGGCGTGGCGGACGAAGAAGCTTTCCTGGTTGTAGTCGGTGTCGATGAACCAGCAGGCGATGCCGTCTGCGCCGTTGCTGATGACTTCTCCGGTCTGTGGTTTGAATACATCAACGCCGTTCACCTTCACGCATAGTTTGCCGTCTGCTTGCGGCAGCAAGTCAATGTCTGGCTCGCCGAAGATGACGAACAGGTTGCCCTTGCCGGTGTTCTTGAGGTCTTCGGCCATGTGCAGGTCGGCGTTCATGCGCGCCTTGAGTACGGGGATGCGCCCCAGCTTGCTGAACTCGGTGGCGTGTGCCTCGTAGTTGAAGGCGCAGGCGATCAGCACATCAAAGCCAGCATCTCCACATTCGCGGGCGGCTTCCACCAAGTCGCTACGCTGCACGGTGCCAAACTCCGGGCCGATAAAGATACCGGCGCGCTTTTCTATGTCGCCCTCCATATAACGCCCTTCGGCGCAGACCGATCCCTCGCCCGGCCACGGGGAGAGTGCGGTGAAGGTGATGCGGTCTTCCTTGTGTGCCTGTTGCACCCCGGCGGTCTTGAGGTTTTCCAGAATCATTTGCGGGAAGGTTTGGCGGGCAGCATATTCGGCTTGGTCTTGCTTGAGGGTGTCGATCAGTTCGTCGTTTTCATCCACGCCCAGCATGCGGTGCGGGCTGAGACTCTCTACGGTGAAGGGGCCTGCCACGCGAACACATTTCTTGTTCTCGTAGGGCTTGTCGTAGAGGTATTCAAACTCGGCCTTTGCGGCGATGGACTTGTCAATCTCCTGCTGCCTTGCGATGCGCGCCTGCCACCAGTCGGCATGCAGCTTCTCCGTGGTGTCCGGCCACGCCTTGTCTGCCTCGCGCGGAATCTCCCATTCCTGCCATGCCTTGTTGATCGCAGCATTCAACTTCTCCTGCAACGGTTCCAGCCTCAGTTGCCACTTGTCCCAGATGACGTCGATCTCGGCATTGTTGGCGATGGATTTGAGGGTGATGTGCGGCACGCGTTCATAGACGAAGCCGTGGCGGATGTCGCCCTGCACTGGCTGCGAGCTCGGCGCGCTACGCGTGACTTCGGCTTCCTTGATCTGGCCTTCGCGGGAATCAGCCAGTAGGTAAAATGGGTAGCGCGCGCCCATGATGCGTGCACGAGCCAAGGCCAGTGCCACCCGTGATGTGTCAATCGTGATCCAGCGGCGGCCCCATTGCTCGGCAACCGTGGCAGTGGTGCCGGAACCACAGGTTGGGTCAAGTACCAAGTCGCCGGGGTCGGTGGACATCAAAATGCAGCGTTGAATTACCTCTTCGTTAGTTTGGACGACATAGGATTTCTGAAAACTTACAGACAAATTGACCCAAAGATTTGTAATTTTGCGATACGGCCAGTCATTTACATTCAATCGATAGCCAAGAGATTTACCTTCTCTTAGAAATCTTTGGGACTGTCCAATGCGAACTAATTTGTCGCGATTTGTTATCCAGCTTCCTTTGTTCGGCGGTGGAAAACTCTCACCCTCCCAGTTAAATTTGAAATCCGTATCAGATGAATATGATGGCGCTAGAAGGGAAAATAACCTGAATATCTTCTTGTTCTCAAGATCAGGTTTCTCGCGATCAGCCTCTGTGGTTCGCTCAATCTTTCCGTCCTTCGTTTCGTAAAATCTATAGTGGTTAGTAAGGGATGTAGTTGACTCATAGAGCGGTCGAAACTTGAGCGTCTCCACGTTACGCGCAAACACAAGTATGTGGTCGTGCATTGTTTCAATATAAGCGGCTCCCAAAGGAAGCGTCTTTTTGCGAAAAACAATGTTGGAGACAAAATTTTCTGGACCAAAAACATCAGTTAAAACTAAAGAAACAAACGCCTCATTTTCTGAATTGATCTGCACAAAAATCGACCCGGAGTCGGTCAGCAAATCCCGCGCCACGGTCAGTCGGTCGCGCAGATAGGTCAGGTAGCTGTGAATGCCGTCGCGCCAGGTGTCGCGAAACGCTTTCACCTGCTCAGGCTCGCGGGTGATGTGGTCTGCCTTGCCGTCCTTCACGTCGCGGCTGGTGGTACTCCACTGGAAGTTGCTGTTGAATTTGATGCCATAGGGTGGATCGAAATAGATGCACTGCACCTTCCCCCTGAGTCCCTCGCGCTCGGCCAAGCTGGCCATGACCTGCAACGAATCGCCCAGGATCATGCGGTTGGTCCAGTTCTGGTCGTGCTGGTAAAAATCCGTCTTGTCCGCGCCCTTTGGGATGCCATTGAAATCGGCGAACATGTCGGCAGTGATCTGCCCGGCCTCGTGCTCGCGCTCCTTGGTGGTGCGCAGCAGATCGTCGATCAGCACCTTGGGGTGAACTTTCTCCTGGATGTAGAGCGGCGGGGCGTGGACGACGAGGTCGCTCCAGTCCTGCTCGTCCTTGCCGCGCCAGACGAGCTGAGGATCGAGATCGGTGTTGCGCGGGTAGCGAATCTGCTTGATGACCTGCTGCTCTTTCTCAAGCACGGACTGGTATTCGGCAGTCGGGATGTTCTTGCGCGTGGCTTCGTCGTGCGTGAGGGATTCGACGGATTTTAGAACGGGTGGTTTTTTGGCCATGCTTAGTCTTCCTTTTTCTTCAGTCGCTTCCGCACGACGGCTTCGGGCAGCGCCTTGTAGTTTTCCTGGCTGGCAACGCGTTTCCCGGATTTTGTCTCCAGGTCGCGCCGCGCACTCCCTGCTACTGATCCGCCTTCAACGGCTGCATTGCGGTTTTCGACATAGCCTTGAGCGTCTTTATTGCGCGCGATCTCGGTAGTGGATGCTTCGCCCAACATGGTGAAGATCAGTTCCAAATCATTCATATGGTCGCGCAGATTGTCCGCTGGTCTGTCGAGGCTCTTGAATGCCTTGTACTCTGCAGGTGTCATGCCGAACGTGGCGCGGCTGATTTCGGCGGTGAGGATGGAATATTCGCGCTGCTCTTTCACTCCGCGTTTTTTCCATTCGTTGGTCAATTCATCGCGGATGGCGATGCCGCGCACGCGCTTTTCGACCCATTCGTCGCTATAACCCTTGGCCTTGTATAGCTCGCGCATCCTTGCTGCGGCGAGTTCGGGGTTCTCGATTTCTTCCAGCCGCTCATAACCCACCTTGGCCAGCCAGCGCTTAAAAGGCTCTGCCTTGGGCGAGGGGACGGACTGGATGAGTCGAAGCAATTGCTCGGTATCCGCCACGTCGGTAAGCCGTTGTTTTCCGTCAGGCGCAGCCATTTTCAAAGCGTTACAGTTTGTAACGCTTTCATTGCCTTCGGCCAGCAGCCTTTTTTTTAGCACACGCCAATAGACTTGGGGGTTCTGGCTCTCCGACAAGGCTGCGACAACGTCCACGACCGCAAAGAGCCAGCGTTGGGCTTGTTCATCCCAGATTGAACGAATTTGCTTCGAATCAAACAGCTTTATGTTACTCATGGCGTTACCAAAAAAAATTTGGGTAATGGTTTAATTTTGAGCATGATGTCAGGGACTCCTTTCTCTGCTCCTTTGGGCATGGCGATCGTTTTGTTGACGACAACAAAATGATCGCTAACCGGATGGTCTGATAATTCGCATGAGGTTTTTTCTTTGCTGATGACGGTCGTAAAGTTCCGCCATTCATCGTAGCCAAGCAAGTGCTGAAGATCGCGGGCAAGCCAGAATTCGATGCCGTTTTCCGCTTGCTGAGCGTGAGCTTCGAAGGTGTCGGTGAGTGTATGAATGACCTCAGTTTTCATGGGCCCACCTTTCGATCATTTTGTCGAACTCGCTTTCAACCTTGGCCTTGAAGTCGGCCTCAATCTGGTACACCTCTGTGAACTCGGCAAACGCCCAGCGACCAAAGATGCCGAGATGGTTCACGCCGGGCACCCAGTAAGTATCCATCGTGGATTTTTTCTCTACTGCATCTTCGCCCCGGTAGCCCTTGATCTCGACGACGAGATTCAGCAGGTCATCGTCGCCGTGGCCGTCATCCACCCGCACGATGAAGTCGGGCAGATATTTTCGCATCTCGGATGCATAGCGATACGGCACTTCCAGGCCGAGGCCGTGATTTTTCACATAGGCTCGCACCTTGGGGTGCGCTTCCGCGACGCGGCAGAATTCGCCTTCCCAGTCGCTGTCGAGAACCACCCAGTTGATGTGGCAAGACTTGGAGCTGGTTTGCCAGCGGTCGGTCTTCGAGGTGTTGAACCGGACGTGCCTGGTTGAGCCGGTTGGGTTGTAGGCGTCGAGCAGCGCCTTGATCGGACGCTCGTCGAGAAACTTTCGGGTGATCGCTGCGGTGATCTTGTTGCACGCCATATCGGCCAGTGCCTGATACATGAGCAGCGCGGGATAGGTGCCACCCTTGCACACAAGACAGGTGTCGAGCCATTGTTTGGTGATGCGTTTGAGCTGGCCAAAGAGATGGAGCTTGGGTTCCTCGCCGGGGTCGCGCCATTTGGTATAAAGCAAGCGCTGGGTCAGATTGAACAGCACGGTGGAGGGACGGACATCATTCAGGTGTTTCACGTTGAAATCTTCTGGCTTGCCGATCAACCCTGCATTGACTGTGGTGGTTGGCCCTACGATATCGGGGCTGAGCGTCAAAACGGATTCGGCGTTGAAGTCGGCTGCAAGCCGTTCCTCCGGCAACTCCACGCGATAGCCTTCAACACGGGGGAACTGGATTTCGAGGGCGTCACGCTCCGGGCGCATGGCCTTGACCTGCACCGTTTCGCGCGGGGGCTGTGGCGGCGCGATGACTGGCTTGGCGGTGAAGTCGAAGGGGATGCCGAACACATCGGCGTATTCGACGTTAAACAGCCCTTCCTCATTCAGCTCGTAGGACTGGCGGCGTAGCGCGCGACCGATCACCTGCTCGCATAGAAGCTGCGTGCCGAAGGCGCGTATGCCGAGGACGTGGGTGACGGTGTTGGCATCCCAGCCCTCGGTGAGCATCGACACAGATACGACACAGCGGATGGAGCCGCCGAGCTGCCCATGCTTGCCCACGGTGTTCATCACTTCGCGCAGCAGTTCCTGGTCGGTGATGTTGTCGCCTGCTCGGGCATCTTGCGCACGCTCTACAATCTCGCGGCGGAATCGCTCGATTTCATCTGCCGCCATGCCGCGAAAATTGTCGTCGAGCGCATCGCCCGCTTCGAGTTGCTCAGAGTCAATAAGCAGCGTATTAGGGCGCGGCAGCGAGTTGCCGGTGGTCTCGTCGAAGTTTCGGAATAGTGCGAGACGTCCGTTCTCCAGCGTGCAGGTGCCGTCGTCGTTCTTGCGCTGGAATCCGGA
>CAIRBC010000568.1 GCA_903876685.1 uncultured Nitrosomonadales bacterium
CTTGCGCACCAATTTCATCGACCCTAGCCATTAACCTTCGCCCTCTCCCCAGCCCTCCCCCTTCGGGGGAGGGAGCGGTTTGGCTTGGTGCGCTTACTCCAAAATGGTGCGCAAGCGCACCCTACGGCAAGGTTCATAGGACACAATTCGGTCGGGGAATTTGCGACAGGGGTCTCTCCCGCAAACGTGGAGAGCGTAGCGAGGGAGGCGTAGCCGGATGAGAACAAATTTACCGCACCCGCCACCGCACTGGTCGCAGCCGGTGGGCTGGCTTCAGCGCTTTCCACCGCAGCTTGAGGTACGAAGCGCATTGATCGCGGTTGCACGCTCAGTCATCATCGTCATCCTCCGCCATCTGACGACGGGGAACGGTGGCGGGATCAGCGGTGATGCCACGATAAATTTCTACCCTGTCGCCCGCTCGCAACGCACCATCCAGTTCTGCCAGCTTGCCAAAAATGCCTACCTGATGGGTTTCCAGGTTAATTTCCGGAAACTTTTTCAGGATACCGGATTGTTCTATCACCGACAGCACCGTGGCATCTTCGGGTACTTCGATGCGCAGCCAGAGTTGTTGCGCAGGTTCGGAATAAGCAATGCTGACTTGCATGGAATCCTCCTTAAATGACCACGACGGCGGGCATGACATTGCTTACCCTGGCACGCCGCTTATCAATAATCCGCTTGGCTGCAATCAGGAAGCCCACCGCCAAAAAGCCGCCAGGTGGCAAAACCAGTAATAAAAATCCCCGGTAATTGGGAATAATCTTCAGTTCCATGAAGGAAAAGGCCGGTCCCAGTAACAGATGTGCATCGGCAAACAAGGTGCCCGCCCCCAATATTTCGCGTACCGCGCCAATCAGGGTCAGCGCAAAAGTAAAGCCCAAGCCCATCATCAAGCCATCCATGCCGGAAGGCAGGATCGGATTTTTAGCCGCATAGGCTTCGGCGCGCCCCAGTACCGCACAATTCGCCACAATCAGCGCGATATACAAGCCCAGCACCTTGTAGAGATCATGCGCCCAGGCATTAATACTCACATCCACCAGCGTCACCAATGTGGCGATAATCACGATAAATACCGGAATGCGGACTTCCTCACTGACCGAGTGACGAATGGAAGAAATCATCATATTCGAGGCAATCAGCACCGCAGTGGTGGCGAGCCCCATCCCCAGACCGTTGGTGGCAGTGCTGGTCACCGCCATGGTCGGACATAAACCCAGCGTCTGCGCAAACACAATATTATTGCTCCACAGACTTTCGCGGCTGATGCGTGCATAGAGATTGCTCATGGCTTAACTCCTGTCATCCAGCAGCTTGCTGCGCTGCTTGTCAAAAAAATCCAAACCACTCTTAACGGCTTTTACCACGCCGCGCGGGGTGATGGTGGCACCGGCAAACTGGTCAAACACCCCGCCGTCCTTCTTCACTGCCCATTTTTCATGTGGCGGGGAACCCAGATATTTTCCATCAAAATCATAAATCCAGCGCCCCTTGGCAGTCTCTATCTTGTCACCCAGGCCAGGTGTCTCCTTGTGCCGGATCACCCGCACCCCGGTAATATGCCCGTCGCGCGTCAGACCCATCATGCAGTCGATCGCCCCCGCATAACCGTTGCCGCTCACCTTGAATACCACCGCCTCGACCTTTCCCGCCTTGCGCGCCCGATAGACGGTAACCTCGCCATTGGGACCGTCCAGCGTCAGGGTATCCTTCAACAAATCATTGTCATAGACACCCGGCAACACCTGAGCCAGCGACTGCTGCATGTCTCTGGCCTGAGCTGCCGCGATGTCGGCGGAAGTCGCCCGGTCGGCCAGCGCCAGTGCTGCGGTGGTCAGCAAGGCCACAGCTGCCAGATAACCGGTCTGATAGAATAATTTACCGCGTAATTCTTCAAGATTCATCTCAAGCCCCTTTTTTGACCGGTTCCAGGGAGACGGAATCGCCCTTGCGATTTCTCCCGTAGATGCGGGGTTTTACATAATGATCGATAAAGGGTGTCGCGGCATTCATCAGCATCACCGCGAATGCCACTCCTTCCGGGTAGCCGCCCCAGGTGCGTATGATCCAGGTGAGTAGTCCGCAACACAGCCCGTAAATCAGTTGTCCGGTGGCGGTATTCGGTGAGGTCACGGGATCGGTAATGATAAAAAATGCACCTAGAATCAAACCACCTGACAACAGGTGATACAACGGCCCGGCATAATGCACCGGATTGATGCTGCTGAATAACAGTGAAGGAACGAACACACCCACCAGCATGGCGACCGGGGCATGCCAGGTGATGATGCGTCTGGCTATCAGAAACAGCCCCCCAGCCAACAACAGCAAGGCGGCTGTTTCGCCCATGCTACCGGCGCGATTACCCCACAAGGCCTGCAGCGGCGCATAATATCCCGCCAGCGCCTGCTGCAATTCGATACCACGGGTAAATTCGGTCTTGACATGACCCAGCAGTGAGGCACTGGCCATGCCATCTACCTGGGCACCGGTAAACGTCACCGCCAACCCTTGTAACCAGCCTGGCGCATGCGCCGAATCCAGCGGTGCAATCCAGGTAGTCATTTCCACCGGAAAAGAAATCAGCAGCATCACTCTAGCCGCCATTGCCGGATTGAAGGGGTTCTGACCCAAGCCCCCATAGACATGCTTGGCGATAATCACGGCGAACCAGCTACCCAACAAGGCGATCCACCAGGGTGTCCAGGGCGGCAAGGAGATCGCCAGTAGCCAGGCGCAAAGCAGGCCGGAGCAATCTGACAATACCGGGCGTACCGGGCGCTGTTGCAGGCGCAACACGAAGGCCTCACCGATCACCGCCGCCAACAGCGTCACCACCCAGATATTAAAGGCGGGCCAGCCATAGATCCAGAAACCATACAAGGTGGCAGGCAACAGCGCCAGCATCACCGTCAGCATCACCCGGCTAACCGTCACCGGCGCATGGGCGTGGGGGGAATGTGCGATCGTTTTCATGCTACCTCCATTTTGGACATTTGCTCGGCGCGTTTTTTGGCCTCGCGCGCCGCTTTGCGTTTTGCGGCTGCTTCCAGACGTTCACGCTCAATACGTTCAATCCTGGCAAGACGTTCCTCTGCCAGTATTTTGGTCGCACTCTGTTTCAGCTTGCCGCGTTCCTGTTCCATCAGTTCGCCTTTGGCAAAATTGAAATAATGCACCAGCGGGATATGCGACGGACAGACGAAGGAACAACAACCACAGGCGATACAATCTTTCAAACCGCGTGAAACGGCCGCACCCGAGTCGCCGGAACGGATATGCGCCGCCAGTTCCAGTGGCAGCAGACCGACCGGACAGGCACGCACACAATTCGAACAACGAATACAGGGTGCCGCCTGCGTGCTGCCGATTTCCTGCTGGGTCAACGCCAATACCCCGCTGGTGCCTTTCACCACCGGCACTGCTGCGGTAAATAATTCAACCCCCATCATCGGGCCGCCCAGCACCATACGCGCCGGTTTCTGGCTGAAGCCTCCGCAAAAGCTGAATAAATCCTCGACCAGCGCGCCGATAGGCACTTGCAGATTAGCCGGTGTCGCGATAGCCCCGCCACTAACCGTCAGCACTCTGGACACCAAGGGACGGCCGAAGCGTACCGCATCTCGCACCGCAAACGCCGTCGCCACGTTATGCACCAGCATACCAATGTCGGCGGTACGGCCGTCTGCCGGCACTTCACAACCGGTTAACGCGCGGATCATCTGCTTGTCCCAGCCCATCGGATACATTGCGGGAACCGCCACAATCTTGACTTCGGTACCTGCCGCTGCCGCCTGCATCTCACGCAATGCAACCGGCTTGTTATCTTCGATGCCTACCATTACCCGCGTTGCTCCGACGGCATAACGTATCAGCCGGACCCCTTCGATAATTTCAGCGGCACGTTCCTGCATCAACCGGTCATCACAGGTAATATAAGGCTCGCATTCACCGCCGTTGATGATCAGGGTATGGACATTATTCTTGCGCGACAGGCTCAGTTTGACCGCAGAGGGAAAAGTTGCTCCGCCCAGTCCGACGATGCCGGCAGCACCTACGGCATTCGCAATTTCTTCGGGTGAAAGTGCAAACGGATCGTCCACGCTACGGGTGGGCAGCCAGTTGTCCAGTCCATCTGCCTCGATGGTCACGGTGGGCGAACTTAGACCCGAAGGATGCGCGGCACTAAAATCACCAATCGCGGCTATCCTGCCGGAAGTCGGCGCATGTACCGGTGCGGAAATAAAACCTTGACCCGCGCCGATAAGTTGCCCTTTCAAAACTTGGTCGCCCACCCTGACCAGTGGCTGTGCGGGGGCACCCACATGTTGCTGTAAAGGCACAAACAAACGTTCCGGCATCGGCAACTGGCGTATCGCATGCTTTTCCGCCAGCTCTTTCCTGCCTTGGGGGTGTACTCCGCCACGCAATTTAAACAGATTCATCGTTCACCTCAAGCCGCTATTTTGGGTTTGTTCCAATACCAGGCATGCAGTGTGACCGTTACCGGTTGCAGCCGAATTGATTCGGTAGGACAGATTTCTTCACATTTTCCGCAAGCCGTACAGGCCTCGCGAAACACCGAATGTATCTGCTGCGCCGCTCCCATAATTGCATCGGTAGGACATACCTTGAAACAACGGGTGCAGCCGATACACAACTCTTCGCGCACATCGGCTACTCTAGGCACTACATCCTCTACCCCGCTCATATCCGCATCCACGCCAAGCTTGGCCGCCAGCGCGAGTGCCACTGCGCGACCACCCGGCGGACACAGCGTCACGGGGGCACGACCTTCAGCCAGTGCCTGTGCAGCACCGTTACAACCGGGAAAACCACATTGGCCGCACTGCGATCCCGGCAGGATCTCATTCAACTCGGCGACCATGGCATTGCCTTCTACCCTGAATACCTTTGCTGCCACCCCCAGGATCAAGCCCAGTAGTGCGCCCAGAATAGTTAAACTTGTCAGTGCGGTAAGCATCATTTCTCCTAATGTGGAACCAGTCCGGCAAAGCCCATGAAAGCCAGCGCCAGCATTCCTGCCGTGATAAATGCGATAGGCGCACCCGCAAAAGTCTGGGATACCGAAGCCAGTGCGATACGTTCACGCATCCCGGCGAATAACACCAGCACCAGCGTAAAACCAACCGAGGAACCGAAGCCACCGATCAGGCTGACTGCAAAGCCATTATTTTCCTGAACATTGAGTAACGGTAGCCCTAACACCGCACAATTGGTGGTAATCAGCGGCAGGTAAATCCCCAACACCTGATATAAAGCCGGACTGACTTTGCGTATCACCATTTCGGTAAACTGAACCACCGCCGCGATCACCAATATATAAGTCAGGATCCGCAAATAGCCGATCCCCAGCGGCATTAACAGCCAGTGTTCGAGCAACCAGGAACCGGCCGTGGTAAAGGTGATCACAAAAGTTGTAGCCAGACCCATGCTCAAGGCTGTGTCCATTTTTTTGGAAATGCCCATAAACGGGCATAACCCTAAAAATTTCACCAGTACCACGTTATTCACCAGCGCGGTGGATAGCAGCAACAACAAATATTCGCCCATAGCAATAAGCCTCCTGCGTTATTCATTGCAAAGCGCGTGCCAGAATTTTTTATAAAAATAAATTCACATAAAAACATAATGTTAATATTTATAAAAACCCTCAGGCCAAAAAATTTTCCCGCATTGTCGGTTACCGCACCGCACGGATGTCATAAATGCGACAAGCCGATTTAGCACTTCTACTAAATACAGGCATAAATATTGCTTTAAAAAATTTACCAAGTCATATTTATCAAAAAGCGATCGGACGAATCATGAGCAAATTTACCACTGAGCAGAACAGGGATGCAGTGACCGCACAGGCAGATGATTTTGTGCCGCCACAAATTTTTCGCCAGGTAGTAGAGCAATCCGCGCTAGCAATTTCCATCACCGATGAACGCTCGAATATTTTGTATGCCAATCCAGCTTTCTTTCGCACCACCGGATATTCCAGCCAGGAAATCATTGGCCAAAACCAATCCTTGCTTTCATACCGCACGACACCCCAGGCGGTATACGAAAATATGTGGTCGCAAATCCGGCGGCAGCGTCCCTGGAACGGTCTGCTGCTCAACAAACGCCGGGACGGCAGCCGCTATCTGGCCGATCTGACCATCACGCCTGTCATGAACAATGACGGGAATACCACCCATTATCTGGGCATGCACCGCGATATTACCGAGGTGCACAGACTGGAGCGTCAGGTACAGAACCAGAAGTCGCTGATTGAATCAGTGGTCGATGCCGCTCAGTTTGCCATCGTGCTGCTGGACGAAAATGAACGGGTATATCTGGATAACCAGGAATACAAGAAACTCATCGGCGACCTGGGCAAGGAGCCTGCGGTCATATTGCTGGCTGCCGTGCGCAGCCAGATGGGTGAAGCATTTAACCAGGCAAAATTACGCCACCAGAATATCGGCGCCCGTGAAGTATCTGTGGAATTACATAATCGCAGTCCGCGCTGGTTCTCTTGCGCGGTATCCTGGTTTGAAGAACAGGAAACCGGTGCAGATGCTTTTTATGAACCACTGCAACGCCATTTTATGCTAATGACCATAGAGGATATCAGCCGCCTCAAACTTCAGCAGGAAGCACTGAGAATTAACAGCCTCTCCGCACTGTTATCTGAACAGGAGCGCATTCAGGGCATCCGTGAAACACTGGCAGGCGCCGTCTATCAACTGGAAGGTCCGCTGAATATGCTGGCTGCCGTCTCCAATATGCTGGAAAGACGCCTGGCAAACACGCCCTCCTCGCCCCTCTTATCCCAGAAAGGCTGGGGTGAAATTTCTGCGGTCACCCTGGAAGAAGCCATCCAGAAGAGTCGCGACGCACTCGAAACCTTGCGTGCCTGCATTCCAGGACAGACCTCGGAAGCCTTGCAACCGGTGAATATCCAGGAGATTATTGCAAACGTGCTGAAGCTTTCCACCGCCCTTCTGCTGGGCTCCAATATCGTGGTGGAATGGCAAACCTCCAAAAATTGCGATGCAGTGCTCGGCTATCAAGCCCAATTATCCAATTTATTCAAACAACTCATCAACAATGCGGTGGAGGCGATTAACGAACAACGCGGTTCGCGCCGCGAATTGCGCATCCATTGCGTCAGCCACGCCGATTGCGTTGAAATCCTCATCGAAGATAGCGGCTCCGGCATCGCCGATGAACTGCGTTTCAAGGTATTTCAACCTTTCTTTACTACCAAAGGCTCAGGAAACCAGCATCTGGGACTGGGTCTTGCAATGGCACAGGATGTGGTCAACCGTCATGGAGGAACCATTGACATTGCTCCACATCATCAGGGCGGATGCAAGGTCAGGGTGCAATTGCCACGAATGCCGGGAGAATCAGATGTCTGACCTATATGCCTCAAATGCCCAGCTTGAAGGTTGGGACGAACTGGAACTAGAAATGTTGCGCACTGAACTGGAGACCCTTTACCAGGTCAGTAGCGTGCTGTCCTGTTCACTTAATCTCAAGGAAACGCTGAATGGTATGTTACGCGCGCTGCAAGAAGGCGTGGGACTGGAACGTGGCATGGTCAGCCTGATGGATGAACAAAGCGGCGAATTGCAAGTATCACTGGTCTACGGCATTGCTGACAAGCTCACCGAAGAAGTCAGTTATCAACCGGGCGAAGGCATCGTCGGCGCAATCATGAAAACCGGCAACAGCATTGTGATTGAAAAGATTGCCGATGAGCCGCGCTTCCTGAGCCGTCTGGGCATTTACAACCCGCTGGGCTCATTTATCGGCGTACCGATCAGAAATAATAAAAAAATCATTGGCGTACTGGCCGCGCAACCGGCCTTGGGTGCAGAAGTCCTGCTGGATGAATATGAGCGCTTCCTCAACATGATCGCCAATCTGATCGGTCAGAGCGTGCGCCTTTCACACGAGGTTGCCGAAGAAAAAAATGTACTTACTGAAGAACGCGATGTGCTGCGCCGGCATGTACGCGGACAGCACGGCTTTGACAATATCATCGGCCACAACCAGGCGATGCGCAAGATTTTCGAACAGGTGCGTCTGGTCGCCAAATGGAATACCACCGTGCTGATCAGAGGAGAAACCGGCACCGGCAAGGAGCTGATCGCCAACGCCATCCATTACAATTCACCCCGCGCACGCGGCAGTTACGTTAAACTTAACTGTGCCGCGCTGCCGGAGAGCCTGCTGGAGTCCGAACTGTTCGGACATGAAAAAGGCTCGTTTACCGGTGCCGTCGCGCAGCGCAAGGGACGCTTTGAACAAGCCGAAGGCGGCACGGTTTTTCTGGATGAAATCGGTGAAATCTCGGCTCCCTTCCAGGCAAAACTGTTACGCGTATTACAAGAAGGCGAACTGGAACGGGTCGGCGGCACGCGCACCATCAAGGTAGACGTGCGTGTGGTGGCAGCGACCCATCGCGACCTGGAAGCCGAAGTAGAAGCGGGACGCTTTCGCGAAGACCTGTATTATCGCCTGAACGTGATGCCCTTGTTTCTGCCGCCGCTACGCGAACGGATGGAAGATATACCAGACATCGCGCGCTTTCTGGTGGAAAAAGTGGGCACCATGCAGAATCGTCAGCTTAGTCTGACCGATGCCGCGTTGCGGGTATTAATGAACCACGAATGGCCAGGTAATGTACGCGAACTGGAAAACTGCCTGGAACGAGCTGCCGTCATGACCGAAGGCAATGTGATCGACCGCGATGCCATCATGCTCTCCGGTATCAACGAAAAATCTCAGCTAAACCACAGCGTAGTCGCCGAGACCAACCTCGATGATCCGGATATGGACGAGCGTGAAAAGGTGGTTGCTGCTCTAGCTCAGGCCGGCTGGGTACAAGCGAAGGCAGCACGCCTGCTGGACATGACCCCGAGACAGATCGCGTATCGTATACAGACACTGAATATCAAGGTGCGGCAGATTTAAAGAATATGAACTTATCGGTAGGTCGGGTTAGGCGCGTTTTTTGCGCCCTAACCCGACGTTTAAGCTACAATCAGATTTGTTCCAATTCCATTTTAATCGCACCGCAAGGACATTCAGAAACACAGATGCCGCAACCCTTGCAATAATCGTAGTTGAATTTGAAACGCTTGCCGTAACCCAGTTTGATCACCGCATTATCCGGGCAGACACCATAGCAATTATCGCATTCAAAACAGTTCCCGCAACTCATGCAGCGACGCGCTTCAAACAGCGCATTCGATTCATCGAGACCGCCAAGCACTTCTTCAAAAGTAGACTGACGGCGCAATTCATCGAGCATCGGCAGCACGGTTTTAGGCGCATCCGTGTAGTACCAGGGATTGAGTTTTTCGTAAGCGGCCAGTTCATGTTTGGGTGCGGCCACATAATTTTCACCCTTCAGCCATGCGTCGATATGGCGCGCCGCTTTTTTGCCGTGCCCTACCCCCACCGTCACGGTACGCTCGGAAGGTACCATGTCGCCACCGGCAAAAATGCCCGGATGACCTGTCATCATGTTCGGTGAAACCTGAACCACACCATCCTTGATTTCCATGCCGGGTACATCATTGAGCAGGGAAAGATCGACATCCTGACCCAGCGCCAGCACCAGCGAATCGGACTCCAGCGTTTCAAACTCCCCGGTCGCTTGCGGAAATCCTTTTTCATCCAGTTGCATTTTTTCGATGGTAATGGAACCCTGGTCGCTGACATTCTTGATGGTCGATAACCACTTGATCAGGATGCCTTCCTGCAGTGCTTCTTCGACTTCGAAATCATGTGCAGGCATTTTTTCGCGAGTGCGACGATAAACGATCATCGCCTCGGTAGCACCCAGTCGCTTGGCGGTGCGAGCTACATCCAGTGCTGTATTTCCCCCGCCATAAACCACCACACGGCGACCCAGCATCGGCAGTTCCTCACCTTCCATCGAGCGCAACACGGAAACGGCATCCATCACTTTCGCCGCAGCACCGGCCGGGATATAGGTGCGTTTGCCGATATGCGCGCCAACGGCCAGAAAAGTGGCATCAAAACCACCGCTTTTCATCGAGTCCAGAATATTGTCGATCTTGGTATTGAGCTTGAGCGTGACTCCCAGATCCAGTATGCGTTGTATTTCTGCATCGAGAATTTCACGCGGCAAGCGGTATTTTGGAATACCGAAGCGCATCATGCCGCCCGCATAGGGACCGGCATCACAGATAGTGACCTGATGACCGAGGCGTGCCAGATGATAAGCTGCCGACAATCCGGAAGGACCCGCACCCACGATCAAGATTTTCTTGCCGGTGGCCGGTAGCGGCGCATCGAATTTCCAGCCCATCTTGATCGCCTCGTCACCCAGGAACCGCTCTACCGAATTGATGCCCACCGCAGCGTCGAACTGTCCACGGTTACAGGAGGACTCGCAAGGGTGGTAACACACACGCCCCATCACTGCGGGTAAAGGATTATTTTTGACCAGTTCTCGCCAGGCGGCTTGATAATCCCCGGATTCGGCATGGAATAACCAGCCTTGAATATTTTCTCCTGCCGGGCAGGCGTTATTGCAAGGAGGCAAGCGATCCAGATAGACTGGACGCGAGGTGCGCCAGGAACCGGTAAGATTGGCCAGCGAGGAGCCTACATCCAGTGTAATTGCAAAAGGCTTGTTCATGATTTCACCCCCTCTCCTAGCAAACCAAATTTCCTGATATTTTTATCCGCCATCGCCTGAATGCGGGCTATCGTTTCGGTGGCGGGATTCTTGCCGAATAAATGTGCAAAACGACGCTGCAGCTTGAGATATTCTTCGACTGGCATATGTTTACGGATTTTCGAGACGCTGGTCACTTCACCATCCAGTGCTTCATACACCGGAAACAGCCCCGTTTCCTTGGCCAGACGTGCCAGCTTGATGGTGTCATTGGAAGGCGATCCCCAACCCAGCGGACAAGGTACCAGGATGTGTATATAGCGTGCGCCATGGATGCCCATCGCCGTGGTGACTTTATGTTCCAGATCGTGCAGGTCGGCTACGGTAGCCGTCGCGACGTAGGGAATGTTGTGCGCCATCGCAATCTGCGGCAGGTTCTTGCCCTGACCAAACACATTACCGGGCGACTTCCCCAAGGCCATCGTGGTCGCGGTGCGTGCCGCAGGCGGCGTAGCACTGGAACGTTGCACGCCGGTATTCATGTAGGCCTCGTTGTCATAGCAGATATACAGCACGTCATCATTACGCTCAAACATGCCGGACAGGCAGCCAAAGCCGATATCCGTAGTGCTGCCGTCCCCGCCCTGAGCCACCACCCGCACGTCGGTGCGACCCTTGATTTTCACCGCCGCCGCAATGCCGGTGGCTACTGCCGGTGCATTGCCGAACAGCGAATGTATCCAGGGAATCTGCCACGAAGTTTCTGGATAGGGCGTGGAAAAGACTTCGAGGCAACCGGTGGCGTTGGCGGCGATTAACTGACGATTGGAGGCTGCCATCGCGGCATCGATCGCATAGCGTGCGCCGAGTGCCTCGCCGCAACCCTGGCAGGCGCGGTGACCCGAGTTTAATGAATTTTCGCGAGTGGCAGTGGCCTGCACCGAACGATCGCTCTCGTCCAACAGACGGTTGCCGACGGTAAAGGTGCCGGTCTGGTAAAACTTGATGGGTTGATAGGACATGATGATTTCTCCCTTAGGCGATGTTTGAAGCGACAACACCGATGTCGCGCAGTACAGATTCGGCAATCGGCCCGGAACGGCGCACAGTACGCTCATGTTCCAGCACGCGATCCACCACCGAGTGGTTCATGTCCATGAAGGTCAGCGCCTTGAGCTTGTCGGCCATCGCATCGAGGAAAATTGCATTAAGACTGGTCTTGGTGATCGCGCGACCGCCCAGACCTGCGACGATAGTCAGCACCCGCTGACCCGTGCCATCAACCGCCATCCGCACATTGGTGGCTACGATGCCACCCACCCCTACTGCAAAACATTTCTCGAGCACGATGATGCGCGTAGCCCCTTTTAACGCCTCGCGGATCGCCTCCAGCGGAAACGGACGGAAGGAAGTGATGCCCAGTACACCAATCTTATGACCTGCTTCCTGCATCTCGTCAACCACATCCTTGATGGTACCCAGCACAGAACCCAACGCGATCACGACCGTATCCGCCCCTTCCGTCTGATAAGGGCGAATCAAGCCGCCGGCAATCCGACCAAACACCTGTTTGAAATCAGCCGCAATTTCCGGCAACAAATAAAGTGCCTGCAATTGTTTGACGTGGGCAAGATAACGGACTTCGGTATAGGCTTCCGGGCCTACCATCGCGCCGATGGAAACCGGACGTAACGGGTCCAGCACCTGACGCGGCTCAAAAGGCGGCAGGAAGGCATCGACCTGTTGCTGAGTGGGGACATCGAGCCGCTCGTAGGCATGCGTCAAAATAAAACCATCCATACACACCATCACTGGCAAGGATAGCTCTTCAGCCAACTTGAAGGCCTGAATGTGCAGATCCATCGCTTCCTGATTGGTCTCGGCAAACAACTGAATCCAGCCACAGTCGCGTTGACTCATCGAATCTGAATGGTCGTTCCAGATGTTGATCGGAGCACCGATCGCGCGGTTGGCAACAGTCATCACGATCGGCAGTCCGAGACCAGCCGCGTTATACACCGCTTCAGCCATGAACAGCAGCCCCTGCGAAGCGGTCGCGGTATAAGTCCTGGCACCCGCTGCAGAAGAACCGATCGCAACGCTCATCGCGGCGAATTCGGATTCCACATTGATAAATTCGGCGTTGAGCAGCCCTTCTTTCACCATTTCGCCCAGACCTTCGACGATGTGGGTCTGCGGACTGATCGGATAGGCGCAGATCACCTCAGGTCTGCATAGCGCGATGGTTTCGGCAACGCCATGCGAGCCTTCAATTTGTTTGAGCGTCATATCATGCAGTCTCCAGTGGGTTGATGTATTCGAACGGGAAGTTTGCTGAACGGCTATTGCCTTCAGCAACTTTGCCCGTAAATTTGAGAGGGATCGCGAAAAAAACTGACTCCGGCGTGACGATGCGGGTGAGCCTGCTGCAACCGCAATGGTGTAAAGAAGACCACGCGTCGTTCAGGATTGTCAAGGGGGCACCTTGCGATAATCGTTTAAAAAATTGCACCTGCCTGCTGTAAAGTTTCCAAAGCATTTGCGAATCCACCTGGTTTATCAAAAATAGGTGCGGCCCATACCTGCACATGCGCTACTGCAAGTTTCCTGAATAGACCCCGTTAAAATACTGAGGATCTTGCAGAATCCGAGACATGAGTGAAATTCTTCACATTCTATAATTCTATATCAAAAAATGGAATATGTGGATACCCAAAAATGAAAAACGATGCCGGGCGGAAATTTCGCCCTATAAATTTGAACTACCGCTCAGACATTAAGTCAAAGCAACAGAAATAAATCAATATGTGATCATTATCCCCTACATTTCCGCCACAATTTTCCGATATGCTGTTTAACAACTTTAAAAGAACCCCCATGAACATCTTGGATTTCATGCCGTATGTCAGGATAATTGCACTGGAGATCCACCGGCCGCTACCCTCAAACATCTTGCTGGAAGATCTCGTTCAAGATGGCATGATCGGTTTGATCATGGCCTTTCGCGAATATGATGAAAATTCCGGCGTATTATTCAAGACGTTTGCCTGGAACAAAATACGCTGGTCAATCATGGATGGTTTGAGGAGTGGCGATTGGGCGGAAAGATCGGTACGAAAATCGGCGAACAAGGTTAGCAAGACCATTGAAATGCTGCAATCATTGTTGCATAGAGAACCGAGCCATAGCGAGATCGCCAATACGCTAGGCTTGCGTGTCACTGATATTTCCATTATTTTGAGTGATGCTTATGGCTACAATTTCCAGAGCAGTGAAAGCAATGGCGAAACCCTGGAAATTCCCGATATGCGCCAGGAACCCTCCACCACCGTAGAAAGACGTGAAGAATATAACCGAGTGACAGCCTGTTTGAAAGACTTGCCGATCAAAGAAAGACAAGCCTTTATTTTGCGTGCGATGAGCGACATGAGCGGACGACAGGTCGCTAATGAATTGGGGGTAAGCGAATCCAGGGTAAGCCAGTTATATAAGTCGGCTACCGATAAACTTGCCGACCATATGACGCACGGTTTTCCGCTACGGCAGGCTGAACACGCCCACTGACCTGCCCATCAATCCTCGATCAAAACCTTGCTATTGCAACCAATGCGTATATTTCCCCACTGACGTCCACTAACCTGGATCGGCAAATTAATTTCCGAAAGGACTTCACCGGTATCGCGTAAGTAGGTCTGCAACAACAGCGGCATGGTATTGGTTGCTGCGCGCTGTCCAGTGCTGTCACTCCACAGACGACGAGTCCGGTTATCCACAAAATCCTTCTGGTAATCCCCAGTCAGCGGCTTGGAAAAAACCAGGTTGTGCAACCCGGCATACCCCTGAGAGTCGGTGATGATCGCATACACCCCCCCCTTTAGACTTATCAGAGACTTTTCCATGACAGGCTGGATTTCGGCATTAAAAGCAGAAAGATAACTGACCTCAAACTTTTGCGGATTGGTATTGGCAACGGGCACATAATTGCGATCCCAGATATTAATGCCGCGTTTGCTAAATTCGGTCAATTTATCCGCTATGGTGTCACGAAAATTCCTGGCCTGATCTACATTAAAGTCGAACGCGCCTATACCAATCTTGAAACGCGACACCAATTCCTGAACCCTTTCGGTGGCCTTTGACAGACCCACCGTGCAGCGCTCGGAATCCGACATCTTGCTGGATACCTGTGAAGATAATTCGTGTATATGCATCACGCTGTCATTCATCTGGCCGTTGGTAGACGTCAATTCCTCCATAGCCGTCGCGATCTGCAACAATTTTCCGTTGGTCTGCTCAAAATCAATGACCATCTTCTCAAACTGCTGCGATGAGCGCTGTACCGAATCGCGTGTCACGCAGATATCGACATTGATAATCTCATTTTCACTCTGGGTATCGCGTACCAGCGTGATCATGCCATTCACATTGGCAGTAATTTCCTGGGTGGCGACATTAACGTTTTCGGCGAGTTTACGCACTTCGTCCGCGACCACTGCAAAACCGCGCCCTGCCTCTCCAGCCCGCGCTGCCTCAATAGCGGCATTCAGCGCCAGCAGATTGGTTTGATTCGCAATATCTTTGATCAGGCTGGCCATTTGCTTGATGCTACCCGACCGGTCGCTTAAATTATCCACCGTAGTGTTGAAGGTGGCCAGTCTGGCACTGACTTCGCTGATTTTTTGCGCCCCTGCCACCATTTCCTGCAAGTAACGTCTGGCACTTTCCAGGTTCTGAGCGGTGGAATCGGATATTACCTGAGCCGAACTGGACACCTCTCCGATTGCCTTGGTTGCTTCCTGGCTTGCATTGCAAATTGTTTCCGTCATGGCGCCTTGTGCATCCGCACGTTGCGCCGTTTCCATGGTTCCTTTGCACACCACTGCTGCCTCACGCGCAATGCTCACACTCATTTTACGCACTTCGTTAATAATATGACGCATTTTCTCTGCAAAACGGTTATAGCTCTCGGCCATTTCACGCAACTCGTCGTGCGTGATGGTCGGCATATTCTTGGAAAAGTCACCCTCTCCCTCGCTAATCACATTGAACATCCGGGTCACTACCTTGATCGGGCGCACGATCAGATAGCGCAGGTACATAATCTGCAAAACGATCCCTATAAAGGAGATGACGGTCAGAATAACCATCAGCATGAACCCTGAATCCAGCTGTGACAGGATCGATTGAACGGTTGCCGCCTTGACACCTGCCTTGAACAATATCTCCTCTATAGCACCTTTCTCCCCAAGATAGATGCCCAGATAAAATAAATTAATAATAAAAATAAACAAAAAGCTACATAGCTTCTTGGTCAGCGTATTCCAGAAGGTCTTTTCGACCTGTTCATAGAGTGTCCAGAAGGTATTCATATGCTAGGCTGTTACTTGACTCCGAGTGTGAGCAAAAATACTTGCCGGTAAAAAAAGCTTAAAGTATCGAGGCCAGCTCATAATTGCAAAGCATCAAGATAAATCCAATCTCGACACCGGCACACTGTTGCGCTGCCTGAATTACCTATCCCCCATCAGAAAATTGCAGAAAAAACCTTGTTTTAACAGCCTGCTTTTGTCTGCGTATTTATTATCTGATGAGCAATAATATACCGAATACCCGCTCAAGAAAATACTTTTTGATAGCATTTTCTTTGCACGACGAAACCCCTGACTAAAGGCTTTGAAATAACTTCCTCACCGTTGCGGCAAGGTTTTAGCAA
Source organism: uncultured Nitrosomonadales bacterium (assembly GCA_903876685.1). Classification (GTDB taxonomy): domain Bacteria; phylum Pseudomonadota; class Gammaproteobacteria; order Burkholderiales; family Gallionellaceae; genus Gallionella. The sequence goes on from CAIRBC010000568.1 coordinate 16,377, forward strand.
GGGTCAGTTAACGCAACCGATCAAGCAAAATTTTGTGCTACAAAATCCCAATTAACCAGATTATTCAAAAATGTTTCGACAAATTTCGGACGCTGGTTACGATAGTCGATGTAATAAGCATGCTCCCAAAC
>CAIRBC010000569.1 GCA_903876685.1 uncultured Nitrosomonadales bacterium
GCTTCTTAAATCCAAGAAGCCGTCAGTAACCCAGCATTTGCAAAACAAAAAAATGCTATTTTTTAATGGCGGATGATTCTTGTCGCCTATTTCTTTACCACCAAAAGTGTCAACTACTTTCAGCCTGAAATGAAGGATGCCGAAAATTAGGCAGCATATTGCCGAGCTAATGATTGGCGTTGATGTAACGTTGTCTTTTTTTCGGCACAATTTTTGCAGTTTCAATCATCACCAGGCTGTCAATGCAGCTATTAAAATCGGGATCTATATTGAAGCCCATGAAATGGCAACCGTTATCGACGCAAAGCTCGGAATATTGTTTATACAAAGTCGGTACTTTGACACCCCGTTTGCGCAGTTCACCATTCAATATCCGATAGCTGTTTGAATAATCTTGAATAAATTCGGTGGCGGCAAATTCCCGGATGGATGGGGAAACCTGGAACGGCATTCTTGCGGCTAGAGAGGGTAGATCATTGCCGAATTGCTGTTGGTAAAAGGCAACGATCAATTCTTTTGCATCCTGTGGATAAGCGTTGCTCAAACTCACGGGTCCAAACAGGTATTTGAGCTGAGGCCGTTCACGCAAATAAGCACCAATCCCATACCATAAATAATCCAGACTATGCTGCCCCCAATAACGTGGCTGTACAAAGCTGCGTCCCAATTCGATACTTTCAGGTAAATACGTGGCAAAATGGCTGCTCAGATCAAACAGAGTTTGCGTATAAAATCCGTCAACGCCAGCCTGGGCAAGGATGGTTGCGCCTTCACCAATTCGGTAAGAGCCGACAATTTCCAGGTCATGATCGTCCCATAACACAATATGCCGGTAGTAAGTATCAAATTTGTCTAAATCCAGCGATAAACCTGTGCCTTCTTCCACGCTTCTGAAAGTCAGCTCACGCAAGCGGGCAATTTCGGTCATTACCGGGCAATCATCTTTAAAATCATAAAGAAATATTTTTTTCCCATCGCGGGTTTCGCCCAGAAAGGTCGAATTGTAAAGCGCTTTTTTTATCGTTTTGGTATCAGCGGGATGAATGACGGTTTCAACGGTATCAAAAAAGGATTTCTTCTTCTTGAGATGGAGAATGTGTTTGCGAAAACGTTGACTCAATTCGCGGTTCGATTCCTTGCTTGCCGAAAATGCGCTATAAGGAATCGGCGCGCCGACCGTAAACTTGATTTCCTGGTTTTTTTTGTTGAACATCTCATTGACCAGCAATAGGGTGCCGAGCGGTTTGTAGAGTGTAGACAGGCTATAGAACAGCGCGGAATTTTTCGCCTTGATATGAATCGGTAAAATCGGGCTTTGGGTTTTCAGCGCCAATTTCAGAAAACCGGTCTGCCACGCGCCATCGAGTATGCCCGTTGGTCTGATCCTGGAGACTTCACCTGCAGGGAAAAAAATAATTGCTTCTTCGTTTTCCAAAGCCTGAATCAACAACTTGTAGGTTTCTTTCAGGTTTTTTGACTCAGACAACACCGCTACCGGAAAAAACAGCGACTGCAGCGGTTGCATGTGGTTGAGTACACGATTGGCGACAATCCGCACATCGGGGCGCACACTGCGAATCAGTTTTAGCAAGCTCAGCCCATCCAACGTGCCGATCGGGTGATTGGCGACAATGACTAACCTGCCTTCTGCCGGAATATTATTGAGGGATTGATTGCCAACCTGGTAGCTGAATTTGAAGTAATCCAGCAACTTGTTGAGAAAGGCAAAGCCACGCAGATGCAGATTTTTTTGGAGGACTTCGTTGAAATCATCTTGATGAATCAATTTTTTCAGAATCTTGAGGATGATTTTTTTGTTTTTTCCCGATTTGAAATCAGGAAATGAATCTTCAAGGATACGTTCAGCATTAATCATGTTAGTTTTTCAGGCAACATAGGAAGCCAAATTGTTCGTGCTACTCGATTTTAAAGAGGTGAACTTTTTGCAGGTTTGTTCAGCCAGTTTTGCTGATTAAGGGAAATTTTATTCGACGAATGTTAAGTTAATATGAATTTTTCATGAAAGTTTTAAATAACCCTCCGAGTTCTGTTTTTGCCCTGGTGTGGATTAACGTTGATGCTGTTATGTTTGTTTCGTCAGCGGAATATTTGGCATTTGGTTTAGAAATATCCCTGGTGAAGTATTTGAGGCGGGAGGTGTCGAATTGCCATGCAGGTTGCTTCAGCTGCTATCATTACGCCTGCTCACAATACTTGTAAAAACCAATGGCAATCATCTACCCCGATGGATGGAAAGAACTTGAAGTAACCGGTGCTGCTTCCCGTGAAATCGAGACACTAGGCTTTCTTGCAGAGACACTTCCTAATGACTATCGCATTTATCACGGCGTACACTGGACTCGCGTTCAGCATAATTATCAGTTGTGGGGAGAAGTCGACTTTGCAATATTGAGCCCCTCTGGAAAGTTGCTGCTTATCGAACAGAAGTGCGGCTTTCTGACGGAAACTCCAGAGGGACTGGTTAAAATCTATACTAACAAGCACAAGCCAGTCGCCTTTCAGATGGGGCGGATGCTGGAAGGATTGCGAACCCGTCTCAATAACTATTGTAAAGATAGAAAAGTGCAGATAGAAGCGCTACTTTACTGCCCGGACTATACCGTCAAGGATCCAGGATCTGCCTATATTGATCCTGCCAGAATAGTGGATGCTACTCGCCGCGTTCATCTGCCGCTTATTATTCGCTCGATTCTTTCGTTGGACATGCCCAGCGACAACATTGCCAACCAGATTCACACATTCTTGAGTGACACGCTCAATCTGGTGCCCAATGCAAATGCCTTCGTCGGGCAAGCGCATACCCTGTATACGCGTCTTTCCGGAGGCTTGGCCGAGTGGGCGCGTAAAATTGAATGCGACTCTTTTCGCATGCGTATTATCGGTACAGCGGGTTCCGGCAAAACTCAGTTGGCTTTGTCAGTATTTCGTGACGCGATTATTGCGGGCAAGCGGCCGCTTTATGTTTGCTACAATCGACCGCTAGCCGATCATTTTTTGCAAATATCTCCCTCAGGTGGAATGATTGTCACCTACCACCAACTTTGCGACAAAATGTATAGTGCGAGCGGTGCCAGGCCAGATTTTTCACGTGGCAGCGAGATGTTTCAAGTTCTTGAGTCATTTTTCACGGTATTTTTGCCTGATGAGGCATGGTTATTCGATGAATTAATCATTGACGAGGGACAGGATTTTCAATCCGAATGGAAGGACAACCTGCTGAAATTATTACGTCCGAACGGCAAGGCCTGGTGGCTTGAAGACCCGATGCAAAAGCTCTATCGCCGCCCCGAGGTCGAGCTGCCCGGCTGGATTACCTTGCGCTCGGATATGAATTATCGTAGTCCGCGAGACATTCTCAGCAGCCTGGCAGAACTGATTCCGTTGCCGATGCAGATTCAATCAGGAAGTCCCTTGACGGGCTCTGAAGTAGACATCTTTACCTATACCGATACAGCGCAGCTTGCAGAACAAACCAAACGTGCCATCACCCAATCTATCGCACAAGGTTACAAGCGCGACATGATTGCGGTAATCACCTTTCGGGGTCGCGAAGGGTCAACGCTTTCGGCATGGGACAGGCTGGGGCCATTCAAGCTGCGGCATTTCTCAGGTAATTACGATCTGTTGGGTAATCCGCTTTTTACCGAAGGAGATATCCTGGTTGAGTCGGTGTACCGCTTCAAAGGTCAGGCTGCGCCTTGCGTGATTCTGACTGAGATTGATTTTAAGGAGCTTGACGAGATCACCATTCGCAAGCTGTTCGTCGGCGCAACCAGAGCCTCCATGAAACTGGTGATGGTGGTGTCTGAAGCCTCTGCCAAATTGTTGCTTGGCAGTTGATCCTGATAGTGCGTTTTGATTCAATATCGATTTGGCCAAGGAATCGAAGCCGAGGGCAACTCTCGGTACCCAAGGCATCGCTCAAAGGCTAACCTGCGCGGGACAACTTGCACGGTGTCTAACGGGCATGGCAAATTGCCACCCCTGATGATGAAACCCATCATGCCCGTTTCCCTCTCCC
>CAIRBC010000570.1 GCA_903876685.1 uncultured Nitrosomonadales bacterium
GCTTCTTAAATCCAAGAAGCCGTCAGTAACCCAGCATTTGCAAAACAAAAAAATGCTATTTTTTAATGGCGGATGATTCTTGTCGCCTATTTCTTTACCACCAAAAGTGTCAACTACTTTCAGCCTGAAATGAAGGATGCCATTTTAATTCCTTTAGTTTTGTACTGCGCGCCGGTAACTGCGACAGACGACGATGAAGATAGTGATGCTGATACTGATATGGTAAGCGCAGAAAATGCCAACCCGGTGTCAGGTGGAGTAGATGCAAATGTGGATATGACAGGTTTTGCGATAATCAATGGAAAACTTTGGATAGACGGAGTGAGTATAACTAAACCACAAGCAGTTTATGTTTCCAAAAAAAATGGTAAAACATATCATATAAGCTGGGCAAAAAATGGAAGCCCGAACGTAACGGAGGAATGATGACATGAAATATTCATCGCTTGCTGTGCTGTTGACAATATTAGGAAACACTTCGGCTCTGGCCGAAATAATAATATTACAGGGTGGTAATATGGGATTTCAATATGGCGCACCTGCAATGTCATCGATGTCAACCATAGTGATCTCGCAACCGTTACATAGTCCAATGCTGCAAAGAGCACATGCTTGGTCAGGGTATCAAAAAGGCAATAATTTAAGTGGCTATGGCTTGATAGTGCAACCTTATACGGGTACTGAAACAGAGACGCAAGCGACCCTGAACAAGAATATCTCCCGAGCGCAGGCATTCCGCCTGGGAAATTGAAAATAAAGGAATAAATAAAAGAATGAATGCGTTGAATAATTTAGTGTGAGTTCTATTGCTTGGCATTATGTTTTTATCAAGTGCTTGGGCTGTGGCACCTGCAACTGCCTTGAAGGTTGGCGACTTCAATAATATCGAAGCCGCACAATCGAAAGAGCTGGTTATATGGCGCTATGCCAAAAACCCGGATATATATATATTTGATTATCCAAACCTGACGCAACAAGGAATGGCTTTCAATCGCGTTACACAGCTTACAGAGCAGGTCAATGTAGCTTACAAGCATGTGCTAACCAAGGCGGAGATTGAGGATTATTTAATCTCGATTAAAAGAACTCGTGCGACATTGGCTTATGGTAATGATGTGCAAATAAGTAATCTGGTACTGTTTTTTAATCTTGCAGAAAACGATAATGTTGAATTGAATATTGAAGAAGCCAAACTTTTGGATTTTGTATTATCTCAAGGTTTGGTTAAAGTCTGGCGTAAATTTTATCAGGCTATCAAGCCTAATGCAGTGATTCTGTCGATTCCGCAAGTTCAAGAAAATCGCGCAGACGAGCCTGCCGTCAACGCTTTGGTGCGGCGCACCGTACTTTCGCATGAACTGTCTCACGGAGAATTTTTCAGCAATGAATATTATTCAAAATACTGTATTCAGTTCTGGAATAATGTATTGACTGATGAACAAAAAGAAGCATTCAAACAGTTTTTGCTTAAATATAATTATTCTGTGTCCAATGGTGAGTTATTGGTCAATGAAACGCAGGCGTATCTGATGTTTACCCCGGATCCATCCTCATTTAGTGCGGAAAAACTGGGTGTGAAGGTAGAAGAACTGAAAGAAATGCGAACGGCTTTTCGCAAGGGTATGCCAGGTACCAGCCTGCCGAATAATGTAATTAATAATGAGGAGGGGAATTGATGATTATAAAGATTTTACTGTTAGCTACTTTACCCTTGGTTATGACTCCCGTGTATGCACAGACCTCACAAAGCACACATATTACGGGCAAAACTGAAATCAATGTGCAAACCGAGGACACGGTAGCGGTAGCAAAAGGTTCAAACAATGAAGCGGTGAACCGTATTGGCGTTATCAAAGGCGACAAGAAGGGGAATACCAAAATTTCTGTGCAGGCTGATCACGTGACCACCATTGTTTCAGGCCACGGAAAAAAGGCCAGCACCAATATCGGGGGGATAATCAGCGATGATAAAAAATAAATTTATGATGCATACAGCGGCCATCATTATGATGTGCGCTACAACCAATACC
>CAIRBC010000571.1 GCA_903876685.1 uncultured Nitrosomonadales bacterium
AAGACTGTTCGAGCTCGTTTAACGCCTCCAATGCGGCTGCACCCAGCAGGCGGGGAGTGGCTTCGGGTGGTTTTATCTCAAAGGAAACTTGCACCTTGACGCGTATTCCGCTAACCTCGCAACCCCTGTTTTGTAACAGTATGGTCAGTTCTGGAGCGAGTTGACGTAATTTGGCAGCGATGGTTGCGTTGGCAACCGCAATGCTGAGTATGCCGGACTTCAGTCCAAGCACCTGACTGGATTGAGCAAGATGGGGCGGTGCAACAGACAGAAAATGTCTATGCAACGCCGACAAGGCTTGTGCCTTTATCAGCAGCATACGGGATTCCTGATTGCCGCTTAGCAGGGATTTAAATTGCTGTACCACAAGTTTTACGTTTTCGAAAGTAGAGGGAAGAATGAATGTTATTCTAGTTTTCAATCGTCTGGTAAAAACTCGCAGCATTACGTTGGGTGGCTGGCAAATATTATTCATGATGTTATTGTTTGGCGGGTTGGTGTGGGCTGCTGCATTTGCTTTGCAGTACACGCTGTTGCGTTTCGCGCCTGAAGGGATGAGTGAGGGTGTGCGTACACTGCTCTCCAACATGCAGAGCGAAGAGCAGCAAAAACAGCAATCCTATGTACACAACGGGTTGGATGCGATGGCAACCCGAGTCGGGCAGATGCAGGCGCAGATGCAGCGACTGGATGCATTGGGCGCCCGTCTGGCCAAGCTCACCGGCATGAATCCGGAAGAGTTTCGTTTTGACCAGTTACCGGCGCAGGGCGGGCCGTTGATTAGCGCCGCTGGTCAGGAGTTGACGGTAAATAGTCTGGAGCAGCAATTGAACAGCCTGGCGCAGGCGGTCAATGATCGCAGCGACAAACTTTCCGCACTGGAAACCATGCTGTTGCAAAATCAGTTGAGCCGCAAGTTGTTGCCGTCGATTCCGCCGATCAACGAGGGTTTTTATTCCTCGAATTTTGGCTGGCGGCTGGATCCTTTCACGGGTAGCAACGCGATGCATGAAGGGGTGGATTACATGGTTCCCTATGGCACCGCGATCCGCGCTTCAGCCGGCGGGGTGGTTGCCTTTGCCGATGTGCACCCCCAGTATGGTAATATGATCGAAATTGATCATGGCAATGATATAGTGACGCGTTATGCACATGCTTCGCGTTTGTTGGTAAAAGTGGGGCAGGTGGTGCGTCGCGGCGAGAAAATTGCCGAAGTCGGTAACACCGGACGTTCCACCGGTAATCATTTGCACTTTGAAGTCCGCTATAAAGGTATCGCCCAGAATCCGGTGCGGTTCCTGCAAAAAGCCGCCTCTTGAAAGGCGGTGAATTTTGGTCAGGGTGAGGCAACGCCTCGCCCTTTTATTTGAAATTATTTTGTCGTTTGGAAGAATATGATTTCCAGAGTATTAAAATCAGTGTTTGGCAGCCGTAATGACCGACTGCTGAAACTTTATCGTTCGACCGTGCATTCCATCAACAAGCACGAACCCGCTATCGCAAAATTAAGCGATGAGGAGTTGCGTCTTAAAACCGATAGTTTCAGACAGCGCTACACTAACGGAGAAACCTTGGATGCAATGTTGCCAGAGGTCTTTGCAGTGGTACGTGAAGCGGGGGTGCGTTCCCTGGGAATGCGTCATTATGACGAGCAACTGATCGGCGGGATGGTGCTGCATTATGGCAAAATTGCCGAAATGCGTACCGGTGAAGGCAAGACCCTGATGGCGACGCTGCCGGTTTATCTGAATGCGATTTCCGGTAAGGGCGTGCATGTGGTGACGGTCAATGATTATCTGGCC
>CAIRBC010000572.1 GCA_903876685.1 uncultured Nitrosomonadales bacterium
CAGCCCTCCCCCTTCGGGGGAGGGAGCGGTTTGGCTTGGTGCGCTTACTCCAAAATGGTGCGCAAGCGCACCCTACGGCAAGGTTCATAGGGCACAATTCGGTCGGGGAATTTGCGACAGGGGTCTCTCCCGCAAGCGGGGGAGGGAGCGAATGAATCGCTACGCGTGTTTCACGTTAACACAGATGAGCTGGTGAAGAATTTAGTTGTTTCCAAAATGGAAATAACTGCTGACGGACGAGACGCATGAAGAAAATCATCATTATTGCCGGACCGAATGGCGCTGGAAAAACTACTTTTGCTCGTGAATTTTTACCAAACGAGGCGGAGTGCCCGCAGTTTATAAACGCGGACTTAATCGCAGCAGGGTTGTCACCTTTTGCGCCTGATCTGGCAGCTGTCAAGGCTGCCAGGCTTATGCTGGAAAATTTATCTGAACTGGAGCTGCGTGGTGAGAGCTTTGCCTTCGAGACAACGCTGTCAGGTTTTATTTATGCGCGTCGCATTCGTCGATGGCGAGAGACAGGCTACCACGTTACGTTGTTTTTTCTGTCATTGCCTGATGCGCAGATGGCGCTTGATCGTGTGGCTGAGCGCGTGCGCCAAGGTGGTCATAATGTACCGAGCGACGTTGTGTGCAGGCGTTTTGCTGCTGGGTTGAGAAATTTTGAACAAGTTTACCGTGATACAGTTGATGCATGGGCAATGTACGATAATTCAGGGGATGAGCCTGTGCTGACCAATTGGGGAGAAAAGCCATGAATCAGAAAAATATAGCGTTTGCAAAAGATAAAGATTTAGCAAATTCCCTGGTGGCAATCCGTCGTGCCGCTAAGCGGGCTGTACAGGTCGCTGTTAGTACAAATACGGATCTGGTCGTTTCGCGAGATGGAAAGTGTGTACGTGTGAAGCCCAGCGAGGAGCAATCGTCCCGATGAATCGCCACGTCAATGCGATAGCCGGTGGTTTGCAGGGCTGGGGTCAGGTCTTGACAATACGGTTTTAACACAGTACCAGGGCTGGGGTCACCTCGTCGTCCCAATAAATAGCCTCGCGTGCATTGCCACGAGAAGTGACATGATAGAACGTACCGGGAGATTCAATACGGTGAGGACGAGACATGAAGTGAAGTTATGGACAATAAACCGCATTGTCAAGACCTGACCCCGGCATGGTGTGTAGTTATGCTTTGAGGTTCATAGGTAACCCGTTGGTTGACTCCTGAAAAAGATCTGCGCCCACCAACGGCATGGTTACCTCGAATCAAATTTCAAATTTTTCAACTTCACGCCGGGTACTGTCGGCAATCTTGGCTAGCTCGATAATGGTTGCAGTAATTTCCTGTGAAGCTGCCGCGTTACTCTCGGCAATCTGATTGAGGCTGCTCACGTTGCCATTGATTTCATGTACTGCGGAGCTTTGTTGCTCCAAAGCGGCAGAAATGCGTTGCAACATTCCTTCCGCTTGCATCGAACCGTTCTCGATACTTTCCATGTCTGCAGCCACTTCTTTGACTGTCGCCACAGCGCGATTTGCTTCCGCTACTGCCTGCTGCACGAGTAAGGTAATTTCCTGTGTACTCGTAGCCGAATTAGCGGCCAATTTGCCTACTTCTTCAGCGACTACTGCAAAACCTTTGCCATGTTCACCGGCTCTTGCCGCTTCAATAGCCGCATTCAGGCTCAATAAATTGGTTTTATTGGCTATACCCTGGATAATATCAGTAATTTTATTTATTTTTTCTGAGTTAGAAGCGATGTTGTTCACAACTTCAACCATACGTTGCATTTTTGCCTTGCCTTCACGGACAATTTTCACCGATTCCTGGGATTTTTGCGCGGCTGACTCGGTGTTGCGTGTCACATCTTCGACAGAAGTCGCGGTCTGCCTTACTGCATTCGCCACCAGATTAATGGCATGCATCTGATTTTGCGCTCCATCGCTGATCTGGCCGATAGCATTGCTGGTTTGATTGGCAGCTGCTGCCACCTGACGAGTATTGTCATTAATGGTTTTTATCGAGTGACTCAACCCATCCAGTGAAATATTGATATTTTCCTTTAGCCTTGCCAGATCACCGTGACCCTCAGCGCGAACACGTCCGTGAAGATCTCCGCGTGCGACACCGCTCATTACTTTCCCCACATCGTCCAGCATACCCTGCATAGCTTCCATGGCCATGGTTGACTGGTCGATTACCTGTTTGAACTCACCTTCGACACTCACTTCAACCCGCTTGGAAAAATCACCCTGACGTAGCGCTTGCATAAGCACTACCAGCGCATTCATGGTCAATTGCAGCCTGTCTACGGTACCATTCACACTTTGTTTAAGATTAGCCAGATCACCACTGGCCTGCACATTAACACGCGACCTGAAATCTCCGGCAGCCACTGCCCCCATGACTGAATTTGTGCTATTCAAGGCGCTCTGCACAGCGCCCATCATACCATTAAAGGCCATGGCCGTCTGACCGACTTCATCGGCTGACTGATAATCATATCTGAGCGAATAATCACCGGTGCGCTGCACTTCCTGAATAACATCCCTCATGCTATTCAGCGGACGCTCAATTGCACGAGAAATTGCAAAGGCTAACAGGCTACCCAGTACCAGTACCGCCGCACCCAACAATATCACCACAGAACCTGCGTTGCTGGCACTCGCCTGCGACTTGCCGGTCGCTTCACTGACCCTGCTGTCAAGCAACGTCGCAAAATCATTCAGAGTGGTCTCCATTTCTTTGGCCACTTTGCGCACTGCAAGCGCGGCTATCATCCGTTCCTGCCCAATCGGTGCAGCAAGCATGGCAGTCAGGGATTTCTGGTAAGCAGCCGCATCCTGAACAATTTTTTGTGCAGGCATCAACAAAATCGGATCACCCGAGACCTTGGCTGCACGATCTATAAATCCAGCCTCATCCTGCATGGAAGCCATGAAACTGTTCACCGCTGCCACCAGCGTAGGATCATCGGCATACAGCAATTCCTTTTCTGCGCGCCTGGCCTCCAGCAAGGCAATCCTGGACTTGCCTGCATGCGTCGAAATGCTGAATTCCACCGAAACCAGGCTACTAAAACTGGAGGCCACTTTTGTCAGTGAACCCCATGAAACGCTGCCCAGTATCACCACCAATAGTAGAACCGCAACAAAGCCATATACGACTTTATTAACTATCGTCATTTTTGAAAATATAGTCATCAGTCCGATCCTTTCACAAACCATCAACCACACAGGAGCTGAGCACGCGAAAATGCGCACTCAGTCATGCCAGCAGCTAAACAATAAACAGATAAGATGCCTACTCCATTAGAAAACCAACGTAATATATCCCGATAATTTCGCCATTATCAGCCTTGATCGGCTCATAAGCGGTATCAAACAGTTTGCCGAGTATATCGACAATGCCGTAATAAGCATTTCCCTGGCGAATGGCTGCAATGGCCGGACCTGATGGATCCAGAGGTGTCCCAACCGCACGCTTACCCTCTTTCATGACATTTGTGCTAACACGTACAAAGCCATTGCCCTTCTTGACAAAAAAGGTTGAAGTAGCGCCGTGCTTGGTCTTGATGTCATCGACCAGCGTGAAGTCACCATTAATTTTGCTGGTGCCAAAATACAGATTTTCTCCCTCTAGCCGTGGCTTGCCCAGTTTTGCAGCCTCTGCCTTCATGGTTTTCATAGACTCTTTGACCTTGGCTGCAAAGGGTGAATCAGCTGCATGTGCAGAAAACATCCCCATTGCGAATACCAGAAACATCGCAACCATTTTGTAAAATTTCGAACTAAACATTTAAATTTCCTTCAGTTAAAGTTAAAAAAGTTTCGAGAAAAAAAGCAGCCTAATAAAATGACTGATTGACCTTCTGCAAGTCAGCTTCGGATAGCGTGCCCACCGCAGCCTTGAGGCGCAACTGACTAAACAGATAATTATATTCTGCCTGATACAAATCGCGGCGAGTGGCAAAAAACTGCTGCTGTGCGTTGAGCACATCGATATTGGTACGCACCCCGACTTCCTGTCCCAATTTGCTGGCATCGAGAGCGCTAGTGCTGGAAGTCAGTGCCTGCTGCAATGCCTTGACCTGAGCGACACCGCTGACGACACCCAGATAAGCCTGCCGAGTTTGATGAGCCACGCTGCGTCGCGAATTTTCCAACTCCTGCCTGGCACGCTCCTGATTTGCCAGCGCTTCCCGCAAACGTGAATTAACGGCTCCTCCCTGGTATATCGGTATATTAAGTTGCACGCCCAGGCTTTTGCTGTTGCTGTCGGTACCCACCCCAAAATTCCCGCCTGTAGACTGATTACTCGAATAATTCGCCACCAGATCAGCGGTTGGGTAATGCCCGCCCCGGTTACGTTCCACTTCCTTTTCGGCTATGTCTGCTCCCAGTTGCGCAATAGCAAGTTGCAAACTGTGTAGTTGTGCCTCGTCCAGCCACTTAGCCAGATCGGCGGGCAGCGGTGGTTCCAGCTTGAAGGCTGTGCCTAGATGCTTCAGTTCTTTGGGTTCCGCATTGATTAATTGTTGCAAGGCGCTAATCTTGATTTCAAGATCGTTCTGCACCGCAATTTGTTGCGCACTGGTCAAGTCGTAGCGCGCCTGAGCCTCATGCGTATCGGTAATGGTTGCGCTTCCCACCTCGAAATTTCGTTTAGCCTGTTCCAGTTGTTCGGCAATGGCGATTTTCTGAGCGGCGGCGAGTTGCACACTATCTTGCGCGATCAATACATCGAAATAAGCCTGCGCCGCACGCAGCATAACATCCTGCAAGGCTATTTTAAATTGCACTTCGGTTTGTGCGACCTGCAATTCCGCCTGACTATAAATCACCCAGCTTTGCGGGTGGTACAGCGGTTGCGTCAGATTGACGCCATAGCCATGACTGTTATAGCGACTCTCGCCGCTGGCAAGCAAAGGCATCGCCGGATGATATTGTGTATTGACCTCATTATAGGTGCTGTTTGCGTTAAAACTAATGCCCGGCAATAACAAGGCACGTCCTTGCGGCAACTTTTCCAGCCCTGCCTGTTGTGCAGCACGCGCCGCAGCAAGCAGCGGGTCATTCGCTTTTGCAGCCTGGACAGTATCCAGAAGGTCCGCACCCTGCGCAACGTTAGCTAAGCCGCACAAGGCAGCCAGAAGAAACGACAAGCGCTTCAGCTTCATTAAAACCCTTTCCTGTTCCAGACATCAGTTAAAATTTAACTCAGAAATTTTCCACTTGATGCAGATAACGGTAGCCTCAGAAGTTAAAGCGGTCAGGTTGCTCGGCGTTTTGAAGGGGTGCGACGCTGGTTTCCATGATATTGACGGTCTCGAACACATCGCTGGAAATACGGGTAATCAATTTTGCTTCCATTAGCGGCGCATCACCTACGATTGCGAATAATCTCCCGCCGATATTCAGGCTGTTCTGGAACGTTTGCGGCAATACCGGTGTAGAACCGGTCAAAACGATCACATCATAGCTAGCGGTTCCCCAGCCGTGCGAAGCATCGCCGATTTCAAGACTAATATTGTCACGCTGCAAGGCTGCCAGCTTCTGTTTAGCCGAGGCGCTAAGCTCAGGCACAATTTCAACCGAGATAACCTGTTTTGCCAGCGCAGACAACAACGCAGTCAAATATCCGCTACCCGTACCCACCTCAAGCACCAGATCGCTACGCTTGGGATGCAATTCCTGCAAAACACGTGCTTCCAGTTTAGGTTGCCACATAGCGGTGCCATAGCCAAGCGGTATTTCCATGTCAGCAAACGCCAGACCAATTTTTTCTGCGGGTACGAATTGTTCGCGTCGCACCAGCTTCAATAGTTCCAGAATACGTCCTTCAGGAACTTCACAGGGACGGATTTGTTGTTCGATCATGTTAAAACGTGCTTTTTCTATGTTCTGCATCTCAATTCTCCTGAATTGCGGGTTACGGTATCAATCGGCGGCCAGTATAACAATACCACCCTTGTTGCTCAACACGCGAACGATTCGGTTCGTGCCTCAACCCATCATCAACCTGATTTTAGCAAGGCAAATTTACCAGCGAGCGTGCTCCTGAAAAGACGCTAATTGTAACCGCTCACCGACTATATTGTGCAGGTGTGGTTACTTTTTACAGTTTTTTTTGGCTATTTCCATCTAATTTAAAGAAAAATTTCAAAAGAAGCCTATATTGTGTTGAATTCTATACACCGCTTGTGGTAATTTTGCGTCTGTTTGATTTAGTGCCATGATCGCGGGGATGAACTTCCCCTTTTTGGCTTCCGATTCTTCGATTTTTTATGGGTTGACTGTTTTATTTATGATGCGACTTTATTCCGGCGTTACCTGCCCCTATTCCCATCGTTGCCGTATCGTTCTTTTCGAAAAGGGTATGGATTTTGAAGTAATAGACGTGGATCAGATGCACCGTACCGAAGATGTATCGGCCAGTAATCCCTACAGCAAAGTTCCCGTTCTCGTTGAACGTGATCTGACACTGTACGAAGCCAATATCATCAACGAGTACATTGACGAACGCTTCCCGCATCCACAATTAATGCCGCCTGATCCGGTCATGCGCGGGCGTGCCCGATTGTTTCTGCATCGTTTTGAACAGGAATTGTATAGTCAGTTGAACCTGATTGAACAGGGAGCCAAGACACCCGACAAGGCACGCGCCGTGATTCGCGACAATCTGACACAGCTCTCACAAATTTTATCCAGACAGAAATTTTTGCTCGGAGACGAATTCTCGATGCTGGACGTAGCCATTGCGCCCTTATTGTGGCGACTCGAACACTATGGCATTCAGATGGGCAAAGAAGCGGCACCGATGATGAAATATGCAGAAAGGCTGTTTTCCAGGCAGGGCTTTATTGACGCACTGACCCCTTCAGAAAGAGCGATGCGCAAATGAGTGATTTATCCACGCGTCCTTACCTGATTCGTGCTATTTACGACTGGTGCGTAGATAGCGGCTTTACGCCCTATATGGCCGTTCGCGTAGATGAACGTACTGAAGTGCCTCAGGCTTTTGTCAAGGACGGAGAAATAGTGCTGAATCTCAGCGCTAGTGCCATTCGAAATCTGGAAATGGGCAATGAGTATATCAGCTTTAGCGGTCGTTTTGGCGGCACCCCTTTCGACATCCTGGTGCCGGTGGCTGCGGTGATAGGCATTTTTGCCAAGGAAAATGGACAGGGTCTGGTATTCCAGGCGGTAGAAGCACAGCCCCAGTCAGACCCTGTCGAAGAAAAATTACCCAAGCCGAAATCCAAACCACATCTGACCATCGTGAAATGAATGGTGTCTTGCTTTAAAGTTTTTTCCGGAATTTCAGTGCTTCTCCTATCCAAAGATAAAGTTGATGTAATTATTCTAAAATCCTTAGTTAACTAAGGATTTTAGAATAATGGAGCCAAGCATAATTCAGATCGCGCTATCCATGCTTTGTGTGAGGAATTAAATGATAGCAAAACAATTTATCCACGCACTCAATTACAAATGATTTTTAAATTGGGATCTAGGCAAAATCCTCGAGATCAGGTTAGCTGTAGGTCGGTTTCCTTTGTTGTTGTGTTGGTGCCTGAAGCTTCACACGATAACAGAGGAACACCGACCTTTCTTATGCTGTGATTGTCTCGCTGAAATTAAGGAAAGGTTTTTTGGATACCTTAAATGACATCGGGATGGCGTTTACCTAACGGGCATGGCAAATTGCCACCCCTGATGATGAAACCCATCATGCCCGTTTCCCTCTCCCCATCCCTACCCATGAACCTCCATTTCGTAGGGTGCGCTTGCGCACCAATTTCATCGACCCTAGCCATTACCCTTCGCCCTCTCCCCAGCCCTCCCCCTTCGGGGGAGGGAGCGGTTTGGCTTAGTGCGCTTACTCCAAAATGGTGCGCAAGCGCACCCTACGGCAAGGTTCATAGGGCACAATTCGGTCGGGGAATTTGCGACAGGGGTCTCTCCCACAAGTGGGCGAGGGGATAAGTTGGTTGTATTTTATTAATTACTAATCAGTATGTTATGTGAATAAAAAAGTAAATACAACCACGGGGTCAGGTCTAGCTAAGTAGCGTTTCGCCTATATTTTTCATATGGCACAATAATAACTGTGCAAATGTAAAAATCATTCCAATCTGCCCCTAATGAAAGTAAACTTAAGTTTGCTCTGGCCGTAGTTTTGACTAATTATGTCAACAGGATCTGCAATGCATTCCTGACCCTTTCAAACACGTATGTCCATTCTCCGAACTTCTGCTGCCGATAAAGTGTCACTGACCGATACCACGGACTATCGTTCCTGTCATGCAGCCAGCGCCAATCACAAACATAGGGCAACAGCAGGTAAACCGGCTTTGCTAATGTGCCGGCCAGGTGTGCTACGCTGGTGTCAACGCTGACGATTATATCCATCAGCTCGCACAAGGCAGCAGTGTCGCAAAAGTCCTGTCCACCTAAATGCAGGATATCGGTGCGCGAAAGCAGGGTTTCCTGATCCTCTGCACGAACTTCATTTTGCAAGCTGACCAGCTGATAACCGTCCGGCAGTAATTTGACGAAATCGGCAAGCGGAATGCTGCGGTGCGGGTCATTCAGGTGCAGGGTGCTGCCGCTCCACACCAGGCCAAGCCGGGGTCTGGTCTTTTCACCCAGTTTCAGCTGCCATTCGGCCAGTTTATGGCTATCGATGGTGTAATGCAGGGGTAAGGGAATGTTATTCAGCTCAGTCTTGAAGGCCAGTGGCAGGCTAAGTAACGGACACTGGTAATCAAAATCCGCTAGGGCATCTCCTGTCGTCAGCAACTGTGCAACCCCCTCAAGATTTGTCAACAAGCCTTGCAAAGCCGGTTGCACTTGCAGAATAATCTGCGCACCCAGATTTCTGAGCAGCGGAACATAGCGGCAAAACTGTAGCGTATCGCCCAACCCCTGTTCGCTGTACAGCAAAATACGCTTGCCAGCCAGCGGTTCGTTGCCTAGCCAGAGTGGCTGGGAAAATTTGCGGGGGCTGCTGATTTTTCGCTTCCAGCGCCATTGGTATTCTTGCCAGCCATAGTCAAAATTGCCTAGCTGTAAGAGGCACAGCGACAGATTGAAGTGCGCATCGGCATGATCCGGTGCGATGGCGATGGCTGTTTCATAGCATTTTATCGCCGCTTCTGACTGCTTTGTCGCGTGCAACATGATACCGAGATTGTAGTTGGCATCGACGAAGTCTGGCTTAAGCGCGATAGCTTGCTGATAGTTTATTAGCGCAGCGTCTGGCTGTTGAAGGTCTTTAAGCGTATTCGCCCGATTACAATAGGCTTCGGCATAGTCAGGTTTAAGCTGTATCGCCCGATCAAAATGCCTTAGGGCTGCATCCAGTTGCGCCTGTTCTTTGAGCGTGTTGCCCAGGTTGTAATGGGCAGCCGCATTGTCCGGATTTAGCTGTAGCGCAAGCAACATCTTTTCGACTGCGAGCGGGTAATCTTTGCGCTGAGCGGCAATGACCCCCTGTAAATGCAAGGCATCAAAGTGTTGCGGTTGCTGCTGGAGAATTTCTGCAAACAGGCTATTGGCTTCCGTAAGCAGTCCCTTCTGGTGCAAGGTCAGGCCTTGTTGCAACTTGGCCGTGATACTGAACTGGCTATCGTCAACCCATACCTGCAGGTGTGCAGGGGCTAAACCCTGGCAATTTCGCTGATGCATCTGGGTGTACGCCTGTTCGATATGTCTGGCAAATAACCGGGTATCGAACAGCGGCGCGCTAAGCCGGTTCTCCTGCAATTGCTGTCGAAGATGCTTCAGGCGCGCCGGCTCTTTCGCCAGTGCAATCGCCAGCGCTTCAAATTGCGCGGGTGTCTCTGTGATCAGTTCTGGCAAACCAAGCGCATTAAGCAGGCTGCCCGCTACCCGACTGGCAAAGGCTTCACCCAGGCAAGTCAAGACCGGTAAACCCGCCCATAAGGCATCGCTGGCGGTGGTGTGAGCATTATAGGGTAGTGTATCCAGGAATAAATCTGCTGCACGATGTCTGGCTAAATGTTCTGCCATTGGCAGTCGTCTGGCAAAAATCAGCCGCTTGCCAGACACGCCCCGGCTTTCGGCCTCGCTGCGCAGATGGGACTGTGCCGTTGCATTGGTTTCAGAAAGCCACAGCACACTGCCTTCAATTTGCTTGAGGATGCGCATCCAACTGGAAAAAGTGACGGGCGTTATTTTGTAGCTGTTGTTAAAGCAACAAAATACAAAACCGCTCTCGGGCAAATCCAGCTCTTTACGCGAAAAAATCTTGTCTGCTATAGGGCGACTCGCATCATTAACCATATAACTGTGCGGCAGGTAGACTATTTTTTCTGAATAATGAACCCGGCTGGCGGGTGGAATGAGCACCTTGTCTGCAATCAGATAATCGATATAATTGGCGCCCATGGTACCCGAGTAACCCAGGTAATTGACCTGTACCGGTGCGACTCGCATCGCAAATACACAGCATCGGTTGCCCTGAGTAAATCCACCCAGGTCTATGGCGATATCAAGTGCCTTGTTCCGAGCCAATTCTGCGATTTCCTTGTCCGATTGATGGCGGACATCGATAAACTCATCAAAGGAATTTTCCAGTCTTATTCTCATTTCATCACGGCTATCCGCGCCGAACGAAAAGGCAATGACTTCAAAGCATGACCTGTCGTGTAAATCGATTAGCCCTGCCATCAGAAAAGAAACGGCGTGGTTGCGAAAGTCCGCAGAAAAATAGCCCAGGCGAATTTTAGGGTGGCTGTCATGCCTGACCATTGGCGTAACTACCTCACTGGCAGGGAGCGTTTCCCTGGCCCAAATTTCTGCTACCTTGCGCTGTAGTGCCAGTGAGTCAGAAAGTCCCAGCATCTGAAAGGGGGGAGTCGCTTTCTCACCGCGCTGCACTTTTTGCTCAAGTCTGGTGAGTTCGAATTCAAAAGCGCGCCAGTCGCAAAGATGCATTTTTGCGTGTATTTTCACACCCGGCAAAAATGCATAGTTCGGCTTGAGCGACAGTGCCTGGTCATAACTTTCCAGTGCCTCATCCAGTCGTTTCAAAGTCTGCAGCACTACCCCGCGATTGTAATAAGCCTCTGCATAGTCGGGTTTCTGCGCAATAGCCTGCGCATAACTTGCTACGGCAGCCTCGGCTTGCCCGAGTTCATTGAGTGTTATGCCCCGGTTGTACCAGGCTTCCGCATGAGCCGGGTTCAGCTCAATCACTCGCTCATAACTTTTAACGGCAGCTTCCAGACGCAGCAGTTGTTTGAGCGTATTGCCCAGGTTGTAATGAGCCTCCGTATAATCCGGCTGGTGTGCGATGGCCTGCTGATAACTACTTACAGCGGCTTCCAGTTGCTTGAATTTCTTGAGCAGATTGGCCAGGTTATAACAGGCTACCGGAAAGTCTGGTTTGAGTGCGACAGCCTGCTGATAATGATCTATGGCGGCATCTAGCTGGTCGAGTTTTTTGTGTGCGTTGCCCAGGTTGTAATGGGCAGCCGCAAGGTTGCAACGGGCGGCTACATTGTCAGGATTTATTGGTAGTGCAAGCGTTATCATTTCGATTGCGCGCGGGTAATCTTTGCGCTGAGCCGCGATCACTCCTTGTAAATGCAAGGCATCAAAGTGCAAGGGTTGTTGCTGGAGGATTTCGTGAAATATCTCCCCCGCCTCGGTAAGCTGCCCTTGCTGGTGTAAGGCCAAACCCTGCTGCAACTTGGCCGGGATGTCGAGTTTAGTGGGCAAAACCCGGATAGGCGCTGGCGGCAATCCTGCCCGATAGCGTCTATGCATCTGCATATAAGCCTCTTCGATATTTCGCGCAAATAACCGGCTATTGAACAGCGGAGCAGTCAGCCGGTTTTGCTGCAATTTATCCCGGAGCTGTTTTAAGCGTGCAGGATCGGTTGCCAATTCTATCGCCAGCGCTTCAAATTGTGCTTGCGTCACCGTGATCAGTTCAGGCAAATTAACTGCGTTGAGCAGACTGGCCGCCACCCGACTGGCGAAGGCTTCTCCCATGCAAGTCAACACCGGCAAGCCCGCCCATAAGGCATCGCTAGCAGTGGTGTGCGCATTATAGGGTAAGGTGTCGATAAACAAATCCGCTGCGCGGTGTCTGGCCAGATGTTCGGCAGGAGACATTCGTCTGGCAAAAATCAACCGCTCACTCGCTACCCCCCTGATGACGGCCTGCTTGCGCAGATTTTCTGCCGCCACGGGATTGTTTTCAAACAACCACAGCACGCTGCCTTCCACTTTCTTCAGAATGCGCATCCAGCCTGAAAAGGTCTCCGGGGTGATTTTGTAGTTGTTGTTGAAACAGCAAAATACAAAACCACTATCGGGTAATTCTAGTTCTTTGCGGGTAAAAGTCTTTTCGGCGATGGCGCGCTTGGCATCGTTTACCTGATAACTGTGCGGTAGATAGACGATTTTTTCCGAATAATGCGTTTGACTGTGTTCTGGAATGAGGGTGCCATCGGCAATCAGATAATCCATGCATGAAGAGCCCAGGGTGCCTGGATAGCCCAAATAACTGACCTGAACCGGTGCTGCGCGCAACGTAAATATCCCAGTGCGGCTGTCCTGAGTAAAGCCCTTTAAATCTACCGCGATGTCGATCCCGAGTCTTCGAGAAAGCTCCACAACTTCCCTGTCCGAGAGATTTCTGACATCGATAAATTGATCGAAGGCGGCAGCTACCCTGGTGCGCATCTGATCCTTTACCTCAGGGCCAAAGGAAAATGCGATCAGCTCAAATTGTTGCTTATTATGTTCCTCAAACAGCTGCGCCATCAGATAGGCGGTCGCATGGTTATGAAAATCGGCGGAATAATAACCAAGTCTAATTTTACCTTGGCTGACACGGGGGGGGATTGGCTCAGCTATCGGTTGCGCTGGATGCATTTGGGAGATCCAGATTTCTGCCACCTTGCGCTGTAAAGAAAGTGAGCCGATTACGCCGAGTATATGGAAAGGCGGAGAGGCATTTTCGCCACGTTCCAGCTTTAGGGCGAGTTCCGCAATTTGATTTTCGGCCGCTTGCCAGTCACAGATATACATCCGGG
>CAIRBC010000573.1 GCA_903876685.1 uncultured Nitrosomonadales bacterium
ATCATAGCCTTACAATCAGTCAGCAAACAATAGACATATCGTCTTCAGTGATATCACCTAAACCATCTGGATTGTTCCGCTCCAGTATTGGGTGAGGCACAATTCGCTAACCGATGGGCAAATGTGGAAAATGTCATGGCGACGTGGCTAGAGTGCATGAGGGTAGCTGAGGTTATCCCAAAAAAAATATTCTGCTTTAAATTCATTTGGATGTAAAAAAATTTTGCAAAATCTCAAAAACTGACATTGTTTAGTCAAACCGAGCAAGGTAATCAGAGGCAGACTGAAAATCGGGGTTATTGTCCACTATATATCCGCTACATGAAACCTACACCGACCATGCCCCCAGCAAAATCTCATGGGGTAGCGTGGCAATCAGAGGTAGGCTGACTAAAGCTGTGCACTGTGGATACGAGTGACATTTTCTCATAGTGTCTCCATTGCAGCGCCGAGTTGCTCTGGGTATTCCACGGTCATTCGGCCACCCAGTCCACGGTGATTCGGCCACCGATTCCATGAGCACTCGGCCACCGATTCCACGGTGATTCCGCTTTTCTGCAGTGAGTTTGAGAAGTTGAAATTCCGGTAACGACACACTGTAGACGGTCGCGACAGTCAGCTATCGGGTAAGAAAATGTAAAGCAAATAGTACCCCCTTGTTGTTCCTCAACTCATTAACACCGACATTACCACCCGCGCGAAAGCTGCTCTTTCACGGCGCGTGGATCAAGCACCAGTGAACAGGTTTCCCAATCCGCATCTTCAACCTTACTGTATTTGGCATCAAACGGATTGCGCGTCGCGCTGGCACGATCGATGAGTTTGAGCGCTTCTTGCTCGCCTTCCAGGGCAATTTTTACCCACACATCTTCCAGCGTATCTGGAATCTGGCCGAACAACTGGTGAATGGATTCAAGGCGATCAGCCAGCACTTGATGCACCTTATCTTCCACTGAATCACGGTAACGCAAGTTGGCAATCCAGATCTCACTGCGAGCCTGCCCGATACGTTAAATACGGCCTTTGCGCTGCTCTAACCGGGTTGGGTTCCAAGGCAAGTCGATATTGATGAGCGTGCCCAAACGCTGCAAGTTCAAGCCCTCGGATGCTGCATCCGTACCCAGCAACAGTTTAAGCTCCCCAGCCCGCACCCGCGCCTTGAGCACATCGCGGTCACAGCGCTGAAATCTGCCCTCACTCCAGATACCTGATCTGTTACTCCCGGCATAAAGACCAATTTCCATTTCTGAAAACTCAGCGCGCTTTGATAATGCGTCGCCGACCCAGCGCACGGTGTCGTAATACTGCGAGAACAGGATGCAACCCAAATCGAGCCAGCGGCCTTCTGCATCTGATCTCGTACCCAAGAGATAACCCACCAGCGCATCGAGCTTAGGATCGTTATTGCCACCTTGGCGAAGCAGCTCCAGACATCGGCTCAGCGAGGCTATTTCCTCCTTGGTGAAGTCTTTAAAATCGGATGCTGGTTGTGCAGGTCTTCCTTGCTGCACAATCACATCTTCATCCGCATCGTCCTCATCTTCATCGCTCAACTCTTCGGCTTCATGCCCCAGCAATTTCACGATAGTATTTCGTCCGGCCTCCATCGAACTACCCAAGCGGCGCAGCAACAGAGTCTTAAAAAAACCTGCCCCCTTGACCCGTTGTTGCAGCAAACGACAGAACTCTTCCGCTTCAGAGTAAGCATCCCGAAGATAGCCGCCCAGCCCCAATGAGCTGCTTGCATCTTCCCCAAATAGCAGGACAGTCACCCTCGGCAGATAGTAGTCACCAGTTGCTGGATTGATCATGGCTTCGAGATAACCCCGCGTGCGGCGAACGATACAGCGCAGCAGCGGATTAAATTCATCCCCGAAATTTGGCAACACATTATTCTGAAGCTGAACCCGGCGAATTGCGGGAGAAAAATTATTCAACGCTTCAGGATTCAACTGCCATATATTATCCTCCACATCTAGATTGCGCCGGATACTGTCAAAAGCATGATCTTCATGGCGCGATGGCAATGGATCTCGCACATATTGCCAACCAGCCACTGGTTCAGTCGGCACGGTTGTTTCCCCATTTGCAATTGCCAGACAATGGCTGGCTTTAAACCAGGGGCTGGTGCGTGTCCATCCGCCCAGCACACCGTCATTGCCGTGCGAGAGAATATCCAGCAAATCCCACGCTTCGACCGGATGAAGTTGCACCGGCGTCGCCGTGGCCAGCAACAGGCTCTTGGTACTCAGCCCCATTTCTTTCAGAAAAGCCATCAGCTTGTTTGGCTCTGCCTTCTCATCGACTTCATCATCGCTCGCATCGACCTTGGGTACTTTGCGGCGGCGTGCTCGATGTGCTTCATCCACAATCACGCAGGTGTAACGGCGACCCAGTAATTGTTGTAAGGCCTCGGGCAAACCACGCACGACCAGGCCTTGCGAGACCAGACCAATTCGGCGCGGACACTTACTCAGAGACTTAATGCCATCTGCCGGATACTCAAGTTCGTTTTCGTCCATCCATGCCCTCCCGTTCCAGCGTGCCGAGGGGAGTTGCAGAAGTTCCATCATCTCGTCTTGCCATTGTCGCAACAACGGCTTGGGTGCGAGTACAAGAATAGGCCCACCGTCAGGATCTTCCAGCGCCATCAGTAATGCCGCCATGGCCAACTGTATCGTTTTCCCGAGTCCTACCTGATCTGCCAGAACAAGACGCGCGCCGCCCAGACGATGACGCTCAAGTGCAAGACGCGCAAAGTATTTCTGGTGCGGCCATAGACCCTGCTCACGACGATAAACCGGTGTTTCAATCGCGGCAGCAGCGGCCGCGTCTGTCGGATTGTTGGTCTTTTTCCATTCATCAGGATCGATCACCCGTCGCGTGAGGATGCGCTGCACATCCTGCGCAATGAAGGGGCATACACTCAAATCCATTGCGCGCGGATCATTCCACAAGGCATCGAATTCTTCCTGCACCCACGCCACGCTCTCGGGTGAGTCATCCTCCCACAACATCTCGTAGTTCACTTTCCACGCCGACAAACTTTCATTTACGCTACCCATGAATGAAATAGCCGTTCCATCGGCGCGGCGTATCACTCCGGCTTTTCCATGAATCAACCCAAAAGCTGAATCAGGCAACACACGCACCTCCATCCGGCCTGATGTCAGTGCCTCAAAAAGAGCTTGATAGCGCGGCAGAGCAGCGGGTAGAGCCGTTTCTGGCTGACCGGCACACCAGCTTCGTCGCAATGCGGCTTGGGCGGCAGCAGCAGTAATCAAGTCTTGCGGATCGAGATCTGAATTGCAAATAATGCGTACCGAGCCTTGCACATTATTGATTGCCTCACCAGCGACTTCAAACAAGCTGGAACGAAAATAGCCCGCGATACGGTCGTAAGATACCGCACCCTCCAGTCGCTGATTGAATACCGTTGTGTCGAGACGATTACGACGACTGGAATGACGCTGAATCACTTAAATCTCTGCCTTATTCAGTTTTACTGAAGCATTGCCCGCCAACTGTCCGATTTTTCCGGACACTTCAAAATAACCTTTTGCGATGAGATTTTTCGAGAAATCACTCCAATATTCGTGAGGTCGTTCTCCGCCAAGGAATAGCGCTATCACATCAATGATAGAAAGCCAGCACTCGCCCTCATGGGAAGTTTTTCGTATCTCGCGACCGTTGAATAAAACAAGTTTTGAGTTCTTTTCACTGCTCATACAATTCCCCAGTCCAAGCCTACTTATACCATCTGTTTGGACCATTCGCTACACAGCTTGCGGAACGAACGACTCCCCTCAATTGCTTGTTGCAAATCCATTTTCGCAGAGAAGGCAGGTTGATCAGTAGTTTCTCGGTAAGTACCAGATGACATACGTTCTCCAATCCATCCCTTGGCGTTGCGTGGACGTTCGGCATCAAAATTTCGTGGAAATTCAAACGTAAAACCGCGACATCCATGCAGAGACTCGGCAGATGCGAGAAACCAAGCCTCATATTCCCGATTAGCTAAAACTACAGACACCTGTCGATGAGGGACGATATCATGTGCCCGTTCAAACATCTGTACGCCCAGTTCAGCTGGACAGTCGTCGTCAGCATCAAGTAATACTAATATCCATCCTGAGTCTCCGCACTTGGCAGCGGCCAGGAGCAATATGCGGCGAAACTCGTCATCGCGGTTTAAAAAGCGGTCACGCCGCACACGAATAGGAGGGAGCACGTTGAAGATTTTATCAGGTGACAGACGTTCTCCCACACGACGCAGCAAGATCGGCAAAGCTGCCACTTCACCATCGCCTTCTACGATAGATGCGATGATCGTCATTATTCGGTTTCTCCGAAAAGATCTGGCTGCTGCTTATCCTGCTCTGCCAAAACTGTAGAATCCGGCGCAATCTGGTTAAGTCGCAATAGTTCACCCGCCGTAAAGAGATGATCCCGCATCGTACAGCGGGATGCCTCATCCAGCCGTGCAATACGCGTCTCGCCAGCATTGGCTACCACGGCAAGCAATGTATTCGAACTCAATGAATGATCATCAAGCAAGTCGGGGCTGTGACTGGTAACAATGACCTGCGTCTTTTCGGACGCCCGTTGTAGTGCTTCTCGCAATACCGATGAAGCGGCTGGGTGCAGTGCGGTTTCTGGTTCCTCTATCCCGATCAAAGAAGGCGAATAATCAGCGTTTCCTTGGAATAAGGCTGTTAGCACGCCCAGTGCACGTAGCGTGCCGTCTGACATGTTATGTGCCAGAAAACGCCATGGATGCTTGGCTCCCGCCATATCCTGCCGAAACTCCAATGTTTCCATCGGCCCAATCGATTTTCGCTCCACACCATGTACCATAGGTACGACGGCCTGTAGATATTCCACAATGATGCACATTGATTCAGGCGGGACAATACGTTCCAAGTTTCCAATAACGCTTGCAATATTTTCACCTTCTGATTTGAGCAAACGCCCATCCTGAGGTTTTTGTAGTTCGCGTATCAATTTTGGGTTAAGACTGTAAAAACCCATCGCGGTGAATGCGTCAAACACTGGACGGAACGCCAACAAGCCAGAAGCGCTCACTAGCGCTAGACGATCTGACGTCACAACAGGGAACGTTGTTTCGCTGCTCACCCTGAGTTTACCCCGGTCAAGCTGAAAAAAAGGACCTTTACCTGTACCAACGAGTACACATTCTTCTGTCAGCACCTCATAGCCACGCCCTGGCAGAGCTCCGACATTAAAGGCATAGTATCCCAATTGCCCACTGTTCAACTGGAACTCCAACCTAATACCGAAATGGGTCGGATGTCCACTTGAGCGTCGTCGAACTTCCGACAATCCGCCGCGTTCATTGAGCGCATTATCGAGCGAACCAGTCAGTGCATCACGCACTAGATGTAGCGCATCGAGAAAATTACTCTTACCCGATCCATTAGCTCCCACCAGATAGGTCAAGGGGCCAAGTCTTACATCGCAGGCTGCTATGCTCTTATAGTTGCGTAACACCACTCGGGTTAGAAAATTCGATGCGGCCATTCTGCTTCCTTCTTAGATCGTTTGCTCATTATCTCGGCACACTGCACATCTTTAAGCTTACGCATGATCGTTGCGCAATCGACCTGCGAGGATACGCGCGGCTTCAGAATCATCCGACCACTCTTCCATCCCTGCCGTGTTGCCCAATTGGGACAGCCAGTCCAGCAGCCCGATAAAGCGCTCGCGCTGTGTCCAGTAACCTTGACCAAACGTGTCGCGCAAATACTGGCGGCCCGGCTCCGGGCTATGGTCAGCACTTGTGGTTTCGCGCACGGCGAACATCAGGTGTCGTAATGAGGATGAGGCGAACGGGTGTGAACCTGCGCTACCTGCACGACCACGATGCGCAGTCAGTTCAGCGGTATTCGACGCAGCACCACCCATGGATGCCAGCAAACTGCCGGCCAACCCACTGGGCGTAAACATCCGTGCGCCATTGGCTTTGTCTGATTTGAGCAAAGGCTTGATATCGGTCAAACCGAAACCCCGCGCTAACTCTTCATACATACCCTTGCGACGTTCACCGCGTGATTCGATGTCCAGTGCGCGCAAATAGTAACGTTCGGCCAGCGACAAATCGCGCCATGAATTATCCAGCCCACGCGGCACAAGGTAGTCGCAGGCAATGCCGAGGGCGCGTTCGATCACGGCCTGGAAGTCGCTCTTCTCATTGCGTGCGCGCACGGCAAATACTTCATGCTCTACATCGCGCCCGTCAATATTGCCATATTGGGTTAGCACATTGAGAGCTGCAGCGTAGGCTGCAAGCTGGTAGTCGGCATCATTAAAGTTCGGTTCACCGCCCTCGTCCAGCGCCTGCATGGAGTCAATCTGCCGATGAACCTCATCCTCGACCATCGGGTAGATTTCATCGAGAAAGCCCGGTTCATTACCGATGCGCTTGCGCAACACCAGGCAGACAGTACCCTGCACGTAGTTGCCTTTCTTAATGCCGGCAGCCTCAGTCTCTGTGCTAATGGTCCAGGCCGCCGTCGCCTTAAGTCCGGCAGCCCAGAGGATCATACCCAGATCGGCCCAGACCGCAGGATCTTGATGGGTGAACATGACCATCTGCATGCCGTTATCCGGCATGTGCCGGGCAAGATTACTGTAAATCTCCACCATGGAACGGCGGAAGTCTTCGCCATTGCCGCGCACGGCCAGTTCGGCGCGGGCATCGGGTATCCATTCGGGAAAGGCTTTGGTCAGTTGTTTGTCATACCACGCAAGAAAATAATCACCGAGTTCATGGTAATTCACCGCATCTGCATAAGGCGGGTCTGTAATCCAAAGGTCGCAGGTTTCGCGAAGATCGCGGGCATCAGAAAGTTCTACCTTATGTGAAGAGACTGGAATAGATACAGATTTTGAAAAAATGAACCACGATGTATCTAGTTTGGAGAATGGCCGATTGGAGTAATTGTAAAAAGTATTTAAAGCCTGACTATAAAATACATGATTGCCGCATTCGTGCGCAGAATCTGACAACCACTGGGAAAGTCTAGAGTTCCAGTTCACTATTCGCCCGATACCGAGTAAACATGCCACCTTTGACTGATGACTTCCAGCCCGGTTGACCGCAATTTCTGCCAACGTGCCATGCGTCAATAACTGCCGTGGCGTGAAGAGGTGGTGCCAATGCGTCCAGCCACGTTCTCGATATAGACGTGCAGTTTCGTCACCACCCTCTGGAATAACCTTTGACGGGATGAAACCATCGCGTTGCCAGTCGGCAAAGCGTTCGCGCAGCAGGTCGAGTACCTGAACTTCGCGAGCGAGGTCGGCAGCATCAGGGGTTGTGTAGCGCTTATCTCCCTGAGCGTTGATCCAACGAATACAGTAAAGTCGCTCCTGAAACACATCGCCCGGGCGTGGTACCACATCGTCGTTGCTCCAGCGGCGCAAGCCTTCTAAGCCTCGTAGTGCTTCCACCGACCATGATCGGTTCGCATCGAAGGGATCAATCACGCGACTACCGATAATAGTAGCGCCTTTTTTCTCTTTGTATAGTTTCAGTTCTGTATCAGAGACAACGGCGATTTCTGGCTTAAGGCGATCCGAACCGGTGACTCGATGCCAACGGACAATAACTTTGGATTTCTCGCCCAACATCCAACTGGGAGCGAGCGGAATGAAATAATCGCAGCCCTCCGGTTTGACCTCAACACAGTAAACATAAGCCTCTGCCCGTTCACCACTGTCATTGTGCTCAATCCCCCACTCCGTAATTTTCTGATCAGCGGCTTGCAGCGCCTCGGTCTGAACTCGAATCACATCTTCCTGAACAGTTTTCCCTCCACTGACTAGATTCAGACTGGCCCAGGTCAGCAAACCGGCCACGGGATTAAGATCAGAAGCGAAAGCCTCGCAACCGATGCGCGCAGCTTCAAAAGGGATGGATCCACCTCCACAGAAACTGTCGCCCACGCTCGGCGTGTGGCCGAAAGTACGCTGGCCGAGCTGTTCGACCAACTCGGGTAAATTCCTGGCCGTTGTGCCAAGGTGTGCGTTTATTTCTTCCCAAGCTGCAACTGTGGGACCTTCAATATTCTCCGGACGTTCACAGCCTGTCAGACGTTCGGCGTAAGGCAGTGCAGCGAAAGCGGCTCGAGTAGTCTTGCGCTGAACGGCGGGCTTGCAGCGTTGCCAAGTGCCGTCGTCGTCCATGGTGAGTATCTTGAGGAAGATTTCACGGTCTTTTTTGGCATCGCTGGAGGCGGGCATCAACATACCAAGGATGGAGGCGCGCACGAGAACCAGCGGCTTGCGCCCCCACCATTTACCCAAACAAGTGAGCGTCTGCCCGACGTTGGCCTTGCGCTCCTTGTAAGCTTCAGCGGAAAGGCGTGCAATCGGAAATTGGGTTTCAATAAATGCGGGCATAAGAATAAATAGATTTAAAGATTGAGCGCGAGCTGAGAGTGTCCCAGCATTTCGCGCCGGTCACGAGGCGACATGCCTTCGCCTTTGATGAAGGGGTTGTCTGCAAGCGCTGCACGCAACGCCTTGCGCCAACCCAGCCCTTTTTGCATCGCCTGGCCGGTGGTGGCAACCGTCATGGTGTAGAGCCACCAGCGCTCTTCAGGTGCCAAGGCTTCCCAGTTGCGCAGTGCATTGGGAATATCATCGGCTGGTGCGTCTTCCACCGCCCAGCAAAGCACGCACAACTCTTTACCCAGGGAGGGATGAACCGGCACAGGTTTGGACGGGTTTTTCAAAAACTTGCAGGACGGCAAACCATTGGCACGCAGGCGGCGATTGGCTTCTTCCCAAAAAGCAGGAGCTAAAGCTTGCCAGCGGTTACGATCTATCATGACACGCAGTGCCGGGTCATTGGGTGACAGTGCTTCCATCGCGCTGGCAGTGAGGCTATCAAAATCGGCACCGCGATGCTCGGTGATGCAGATCATCTCGCTTTGGCTACTGCCTTTGGGTATGTCGATCAGAAAACCATGTCTGGCCTCGTCAGGCATAAACCCGAGTCCGACGATCTTCCGGGTGGTTGAAGAATCATTGCGCGCCATCGTTTATTGCGTCACTTTAGAAGCATCAAATGACTGATTGCTGGCTCGCAACCAATCAAGCAGCGCTTGGCCGGTAGGAAATCCCAGAGACGCTACCGTCATGCGCATGGCACCGGCACCGACCACTTCTTGCAGTTTATCGGCAGAAACCTTAATACTCGCGGCGGTATATCCGCTATCGAGTGCACCTGAATATTCGATGTGCTGCAGGCCGTCACTGCTCTCTGCTGTGATTCCCAAGTCATACGCCACAACGCTTGCAGCTTCCTCCAGACGTTGAATAAAACTCCACACTGCGCCAGAATCATCCAGACGAATTCGCTGATTCAGGCGTGCGGGTATGCGTAAATCCAGACTAGGCTCTTCACGACCCGGCTGAGGAATCGTGATTCTCAGCGTTTCGGAGTTGATCCCGTAGGCTGCAGCCACTGCAATTGCACACACGACACGGCAACCCGCTGGCACGTTAAAAGCACCTGCATAGGTCGCAGCGCCGGTAGTGGTCGGTGCCGACCCATCTGTCGTGTAACGAATGGCGATGCCGTTAGTTTTTGGCAAGGCCCGCAATTCAACCTCAAAGTGATCACCGCGATTGTGTAACTGATATTTAAGCCTGACTTTTGCTGTCCACTCTTTCACTGGACTGACCAAAAGAGAATTTTCCGGATCAACCGCAAGGAAACGATAGCGCAAT
This sequence comes from uncultured Nitrosomonadales bacterium, assembly GCA_903876685.1. GTDB lineage: Bacteria > Pseudomonadota > Gammaproteobacteria > Burkholderiales > Gallionellaceae > Gallionella. Next base: position 9,760 of record CAIRBC010000573.1, read on the forward strand.
GCCGTCGCCTCAAAGCGTGTCGGGGTTGGCACGGGACTGGAAGATGGCGTTGGCTCGGAATCGCCTGTCTCGTAAACCACAGATGGTGCATGCAAGGGTTCAATCTTCAAATAGGTGCGACCATCGCCATCCTCTTCTACGGACAGTTCGCGGATTTCAACTAATGGCGAAGGCGGTGGAAACGGACCGCGTCGAACATGATTACCTTCCTCACGCCACATGTCCCGACGAACGCAATCAGCCTTGAGGTCATCGAGAGCGGACGGCTTATGCAGCGGCCAGTTAGTGTTGACAGCCGCGTTTCGCTTGAAATCAGACCACAGCACGATTTTCGTTTCGGCAGAGCCAAAAAGTCGGCTTTCAGCACGCGAGCGAAAACTGTCGTCGTCGATCTTGGTGGTAAATTTTTGTGCGCCTTCCAGCGTCTTACGTATCGTTGCCTCACCGTTACGGTTCCCTGCGAAAGCCAGGTCAACACCTAACGAGCGCAGCGCCGAATTGATGGAAGGATAAACGATCTGGTCGAAGGCTTCTTTCAGGGATGCATTGAACTGCAAAGCGATACGGTCACGCAAAGCATCCAGCGCACGCCATTGAGGATCTTCGGACGGAGTCCCTTCGGAAGTAAGCTCATCTTCAATGCTTTGCAGTGCGCGTGTCTGACGGGCTGCGTCGATCACCTTCTGGAAGGTATCACGTGAACCGCTCAAAAAAAGTACGCGGTTCTTGTATTGTTGCTGAGCCCACCAGGCTTGCCAATCTGAAGATATGGGCAACTGATTGGCTTGTCCGCCGGGGCGCACGATCACCAGCGTGGTGCGATCCTGCTCAATCTGCACCTCATCTGGCGGCGGCAGCACTTTAACAACCTGAAAACAGTCGCGTAATGAGGCAGCAAAATAGGATTCAAGATGTTCCCGCAACATCCGATCTACCGTCTCGGCATGAAGCGAGAGCGCTGTGGAACGTAGTTTAGCGGCAAGGTTTTGTTGGTTCTTGAAAAATAGGCGACCATCGGCAGAGTTGTGCAAATACCACGCGCGCGTTGCCAGCTTATCAAGAACATTCGCTTTGAAGGTAGATAGATCGCGACCGGGGCGTTGTAGGCAATCGACCAACTGTTATTCACGCAAGCCGTGAATCGCACCCGGCGTAGTAGATAAAGAGGCGACCAGGATGAGTCGCGCCGCTTCTGAAGCATCGGCATTCCCATTGGCAAGATCAATTTGTTCGACTTCAGCATCGCCGCTATGAGCGATGTCATGCGCAATGGCTTCACTCAACGACGGGTTGATAGTGCGAATCTCGGATGCGATTTCGTCCACGTTGAGATCAATATCGTATGGGCTGATCAAATCTCTGGTGGACGCTTTCTCTGACTTCCAAAGATCGGCCACAACCATCTGCATCAGGCGAATGACCCCGCGCGTTTGTTGAAAGCCTTCGTTTTCCTTGAATTTACCAACCAGTTCACGCAGATCAGGATGAAAAGGATAGGCATCAATTACGCGGGTGTAGAGCGATTCCGGCGTGGTTGTGGTCAGATTCATACGAACCGCTTCGCGCTGTGCATCGCGGTAGGCGACAGCCACCTGCTCAATGTCAGTCGGTGAAGCGACAATTTGAAACAAGCGCTTACGAAGGATGTGGTACAACTCATCGCCATTCGGATTAACCGGGGTAATCGGCACGGCAATACGCCGGGATTCCGATGAAATCCCCTGCACAGCCCGATCAAAAGCCGACTGCAAATTGGATTGACCGATGCTGAAATTCGTACCCGCAAGGTCAGACAAAACCAGACAAACGTTGTCCATCTCTGCAACCGCGACAAAAAGGTTCGCAAGCGCCGTAGTGGTAACGACACCCAGGTCACCATTTCCGACCGGTACAGCAACTGCATATTCAAGGTAAGGCGGCAGCTCGTCCAAGAAAAGCACCAGCGGATCACCACCGAGCAATTGCTTCCATGCCTCAGGTCCAGGGGCACTAAGCAAAGGTGCTACATATCGGGCAAACTGATCTGCTTTTCCAAGTTGTTCAGCGATTGAACCCCATATCCCGCCGGGATAGTCGGTACTGCGCCCGTTAAATCCGACCACACGACAACGCCCCAACCTAGGAGCTGGATCCTTTTCGCTCAGTACCCGGCGACGCAACTCCGGGTCGCGCGCCAGCAAGCCAAGACCTATCATGCTGTGTGTTTTACCGCCGCCCATCGCCTGTGACAGCAAAAACACCGATGATCCGGCGCCGCTGCTAGATAGATGGCGAAACGCACGATCTACCAGCGTCATCATGCCGTTGGTAAAATAATTTTCATCAAAAAAATCAGAACCGTGAACTTGGCCCTTGAGAAACGTATCAAGGCTGAGCACCGTGGCACGACGGTCAGCTGCAAAAACGGAGGCGCGAGGCGTGCAAAGCGTTTGGAGTGTCATAGATCGTTGAACTCGATTAGGTAAGATAAAATGGTATGCTTAATTATCGCGCAAGTCTAGCAGCAAGCGACACATTTTATCTGCGGCTCGACAGGCAGCTTTCTTGCAGTGAATTTTCAATTTCGAACGACCGCTGATGGCACATTGGAGATACTTGCGAATATCCGCTTTCCGGAAGGCTATTTTACCCTGAACATCGTGCCAAAAAAACAGCATCCATTCTTCATCCACCTCTAATGCTCAACGAAATCTTCAGGCTTGGCGAGCTTATTTGCTTCCAGCTCAGAGCATTGCCTGGCACCTAGAACATCATAGTGCACTTTCACCCAATCGTCACGCTCCTGCATCACCCTAAAAACATCCACCTTTACTTCGGCACCGATCTGTAACTGCTTGGCATAGTAGTTCATGGGTCAATTTTACTCAATTAAAACTTCAATCTGGCGGAAATAGAATCCGTAATCATTTTTTGACACCACAATAATCTGTCGATTTATCGTTCCGTACACTCAATATTTTAAACAAACCTGCCCTGATGTGCTGGGATAACAATCGGATTGTCGCTTGTTTGGAAAATAATCAGTCCCACAAAAAAGCTCAGAATTGCGATAAAAATGCTGGCATCCTTCATTTCTCGGTTTACACTTTACGCAATTACCAATGAGGTTAAAGGGGTGGTAGAAGATCTCCCAGGCTCATGAGTCTTACCGTAGGGTGCGCTTGCGCACCATTTGTGCTGACTTGAGACATTAAACCTAAAAAACTCTGTTGAGA
>CAIRBC010000574.1 GCA_903876685.1 uncultured Nitrosomonadales bacterium
AACTGGGAACCTGTTCGCGTTGTGCACCTGAATCCCGATAAAAAAATAGCTGAAACAGACGTTAAACTGAAAGGAGAATCACGTGTAAAAATGGCAGCATGAAAATGAGCATTCAGGCGACAACTAGCTTGACAACCACCGCAGCACCAATGGCAACGAATGCTCCCTGAACCATCTTGAGTGTTTCACCAACCTGAACCATCTTGAGTGTTTCACCAACCTGAGCCAGGTTATCTTGTATGTGGCTACGCATTTCCTCCACCACAGACTTTATCTCGCCCACCGATTTGCCCACCTCTGCTTTGGCGGTTGCAAAATCTTCAGTCAGACGAGCGATGTTTGCTGCCATTTCGATGGTGAGCGTGCCTACGACATCTGCCATGATTTATTCCTGCAAGTTGATGCTTCCGGCAAATTGCCGTATAGTTATAAAAAGGAGACTGTTTACATGCCCACTACTATTGCTACATCACGATTGGAAGCTAGAATCAGTACCGATCTACACGCACTTCTAAAACGTGCGGCAGAGGTGCAGGGGCGAACCATGACCGATTTTGTGATCAGCGCCGTTCAAGAGGCAGCGCAACGTGCCATCGAACAATCCGATTTAATGCGGTTATCGCTAGCCGATCAGAAATGCTTTGCTGATGCGTTGATCTCGCCCCCCCAACCCGCGTCAGCATTGAAGCGCGCCTTTGAGCATCGTAAAAGATTGGTTCGCTCTGAGTGAACGTAACTACTTTTCGCATCACGGCGCTCAATCCGAATGGCGATCGCACTGCATTTTGCTGCGGAGTCGAAGCGCTGGATCGTTATTTTCATCAACAGGTGACACAAGACATTCGGCGGAGAATCACTGCCTGTTTCGTAGCGGTAACTGATGATGATCAAATTGCTGGGTATTACACGCTGGCTACAGCTAGTGCCTTGCTGACTGACCTACCTCAAACCATCGGAAAGAAACTTCCGCGCTATCCATCTGTGCCGACAGTGCGCATGGGACGATTAGCTGTAAAGCAGACGTTCAAGGGAATCGGACTAGGAGCCGCTTTGTTGGCTGATGCACTAGATCGATCCAGTCGCTCGGAGATTGTCGCGTTTGCGCTTGTGGTCGATGCCAAGGATGAGGAAGCTGCTTGTTTTTATCGGCATCATGGATTTATTTCTTTCCCCAATGCAAAGATGTCCTTGTTTCTACCCTTTGATACTATCAAGTCGGTTCACATATAAGCTGCCCACAAGAAAGTTCATTACAACTTCAAGCACTAATGCCACCTGCTTCCATGAATAAGTTGGCAAATTCCTGCAAATCATGTTCCGTATTATTTGTTTCTTTCTGACAGAAGGCGCTGTTGTCTGATCCCGACTTAACACCGAAATACGCTGAGACAAGTAGGTGCAGCGGCGGGTGTTCCGTCCAGTAGCTGTTCATCGCGATCAACCGGGGAAGCGTCATATGCTGGTCGATGTAGTCCCACGTCCATCCGGTGCAGGCAATGAGGTGGACGTATATATCGTCCCAGTCTATGGATTCCCCGGCAGAACTTCCCACAGTGTCGATTCCTTTTTGATCATGCCGCAGATGCCTGGAACCAGATTAAAAGCTGTGAGCAGTTCTGTATAGCCAATGGCCATGTTGTCGAGTTCGTCCGAGGTCTTGCCGATCAGTAGTGCGATCATCAAGGGAGCTTCGGTCATAATCACATCAAGATCGCCATCGCTCGCCGAGACCCGGTTCAGGCCGGAAATGATCTTTTTGAGGTTGCAAAGTGGTGGCGTAGCCGCTTCAAATTGCTGACCAGCCAGGGTGAGAGTCGTCATATCGTTCATAGTAGATTCCCTTATGCCGCGACCGACAGAATGCCCACGTTGTTGCTGGCATCAGCCATTGCCTCGAAATCGAACTCAGGGATAGCGTAATCTTCCAGTTTGGTCGCGACTGAAAGTTTTGAAGAGGTGCACACGTTGAGTTTCAAGGTGGCGATCTTGCCACTGACGTTTGCGGAAAATATACCCAGAAAAGTAGGTGTAATGCCCATCAGTTGGTTGCTCAATGCGATGCGGGTACCTCCGGTTGCAGCGGTGTAAAGGTAATCGATCAGCACGCCGAGACCGACATCGGCTGCAGCAAAGAGATAGGCGGTACCGGCAGTCGTGGCTTCTGCGGCAATTGTGCCGGGCGAGGTCGACAGGTTGTAGGTTCCCGTGCCGCCGGTGCCTGTACCCAGCGAAGTGATGGTCGTGCCTGCAGTCACACCTGCTGCGGTGATGGTTTGGCCAATTGCAAAGGCTCCCGTGGTGGGTGCAATAGTACAGGTCATCACGTTGGTCGCAAAGGAACAAGTAGCCCCTTGAACAGCACTGGTCATGGCATATTGCCCGGTAGTCGGCGCACTGGCCACCTTGGTCAGTGGCAAACCTGTTGCGGTATAGACTACGCCCAAATCGGTGTCAAATGTGTTAGCGTTGGCTGGGGTAACCAGATAACTGACCGTAGGAATCGTCCAGGCTTCGGAAAACGCCGATTGAATCAGCCCGGTGGTGGCGGTCTGTGCAAAAAACAGATCGTTCAGCACTGCACCATTGATATTGGCAAACTTGGCTTTGCCGGTGAATTTGCCGCTGCCGCGACGAAGATCAACCGGGAGTTGCCCCTGACCACGCAGTTCCTTTAGCGTGAAGGAAAACTCGCATGATGTTCTTTTCGATATTCGCGGGCAGGTCATCCAGCATTTTCTGAAGCTCAGCCAGACCATCAACTTTAAAATCAGTCATTGAGACTCAGGCAATAAAGTTCCATGAATTCTCGCCGGGTGACACGACGTATCCATTCGATACGCGCCATGCTCCCGTCCGCAAAAATAACACGCATATCGGCATGGACATCGCTACGATAACGGATGGTGATCAGTTGCGTGGCTCCGCTACCTATCGCCTTGGCATTAAAGATTTCATGCCCTGACATATCCAGCGTTTCTGCCCAGACCGTGGCGAGTGTGCTCCAGGTTTCTGCGTGACCGCCCAAGCTGCCGCGCACCACTGTTTTGTGCTGGAGGGTGATACGCTGATCCAGTCTGCCTGAAGAAACCAGCATCAGACCGTCACCACCCGAAACGGATCAAGCAGGAAATCAATGAAGGGCAGCACTTCGAGTTTTCCCTTCTGCAAAATCGCTACTTCTTCACGGTGCTGATACATACTGCCGATACGAATCTTCATCCACGCCTTGATGCCTTCAGGTACGGCCGCTGGCGTCCAGTTGGGTGGAATGTTGTTGTCTGGCACGCCGTAGCCCGCCGTAAACGTCACCCACACTGCGCCGATTTGCGGCAGACTAATCGGCCATATCTTGCCAAAGACCGGCGTGATACGTGCCGGTTCGCAGCTGGTATCTACCACATAATCTGTAGCAGGCATGGTTTGTTGCACACCGGCCATATCCAGGTAATTGATCGCAATGACCGTTTGCACAGGGGATTTGTTGAGCAAAATGGCGTGACCCGGCAGCGAGAAGGGAGTGCCTGCCGGAACACCCATCAGGCTCGGCCCCGGAAAACTGTCCATTACCAGTTTCCAGGTTGCTGTGACCAGTTGGCGTTGCGTAAGCGTCTCGGCGTGCTGTCTGGCTGCGCTGATCAAGGCGGTGATCAACGCATCGTCCTCTGACACATCCACCCGCAGGTGAAGCTTGACCTCGGCAAGAGTCAGAGGCTCCGCTGCGGGAATGGATACAAGTTGTAACGGCATGGCTCAGGGCACCGGATCAGCAGGTAATGCCGGATCTGGCACCTCTACTTCTTCAGCAATGCCGGAAGCAACTAGCCGTTCGGTTTCTTCATCCGGCGTGTAAGACTGGCCTGCAGCGTATTTTACCTTGCTGTTGCCACTGCCATCGACGGCGTAGAAATCGGTGAGGAAGCCTATTGCTTTCATTGTTTCCTCCTCAGATGATCTGCGCCACAGCAGCCTGATTAAATGCATCAGCCGTTGCGTAGCGTGGATTCACACCGATCAGTTGTGCAGATGTGATGCAGGCCGCCACACCCACCGTCAAGGACAGTCGGATATAACCGAAACCGTTGACGGTATCGAGCTCCTCTGGCTTGACGTTGATGAGTGCCTGTTTGTTATCACCTGTGGCTTTTACGATCTGGACAATGGCTTTGCCAGTGATGTCCTTGGCAGAGGTGCCTGTGTTATCCAGTGCCTGCTGCAGCTTGGCATCCAGTGTGGCTGAAGTACTCAGCAACCCGGTTTCAACCGAGGCCAGCAGTGTATTAAAGTTTGCGACCGATATCCAGCCGGTGGTTGCAGTACCCACGGACTGGCTGGCCGGGTCGATGGTGGCGAGGATACTGAGCTCCTCGCTGCCTTTTGCATTTGGAAACATTTGAGTTCTCCTTGAAAATGATTAGCGTGCGCCGAGTTGAATGAAGGGTGACATGGTTGTGGCTCCCTTGGCGGGTGCGATGGGAGCCGATATTTTGGATTGCCCATCCAGACGGAACGTGGTGCGGAAGGCCGTCAGGTCAGCATCAAAATACAGGTGCATCGAGGTCGCAGTTTGCAAGCCACCCGACTTGGTGATGGTCTGGTAGTACGAGAGATCCACTAGCAGGATGTCGCCTTGACTCGAGAAGGTGTTGGCGTGTTGCGAGACAAACACCGGGCAACCGAGCAAGGTGCCGTAGGGCGAAACCTGAATACCCCCGACTGGCAGACCACTCGGGATGTAGATCGGATAGTTGCCCAGTGTGAGGGTAAACAGTGCCGGTAATACATCGTTGTTGACGATCCACACTGAGCTGGCAAACGAGCCACTGGGTAGGCGCGCGATCATCTTGGCGAGGTTTTGCGGCAACAAGGTCTGAGTCGCCTGACCGGATTCCTTGGCTACCGTGACCGTGGCTCCGGCATTCAGGCAGCCAACCGGCACGCCGTTTCCGGCACCGAACAGGATCGACTCGTTGGTCTTCCAGCGAATCGAGAGTGCGATCTTCTGTGGCAGATAGCTGGTCAGTGCATTGGCATCATCCAGTAACTCGTCCGTGGTCGGTACCAGTGCCATCAGTTTCTTGAGGCGCAGGGTTGCCAGACCAAGCACTGGTTTCGTGGCAATGGCAGAGGCAGCTTCACCCTGCCAGTAAGCACGAATGCCGTTGGTGCCCCAGGGCGTGGTTTCGTCTTTGGGAAAGGCCATGCTGTTACCGCTAATCTCGACATTGTCGGTCATCGGTAGCAAGGAATCCTCGCCCAGCGAAAGCTTAAAGATCTGCTGCGAGAACTGAGGCGGGACTAACGGGCATGGCAAATATGCCACACCTGATAATGAAACCGGCCATGCCCGTTTCCCTCTCCCCATCCCTCTCCCGCAAGCGGGCGAGGGAGCGTACGAATCGCTGCGCGAGTTTCACGTTAAAAATCCCACATCCTGACCGGCACTCTCGTTGCTGAAACTGGTGGGTGCTGCTGCGCCGATGTACAGACGTTCATCGAGCGACTTGCCGGGCTTTTGTGCATGAAACACTGCCTGCATGAATTCGCCGACACTGGCAAAGCCGCGCTTCGGGTCCAGTTCGTGGTTGTCAGTCACGACAATCCCGATTGCCTCATTTACCGACAGGCGCGCTTCGTCGGCAATGAGTGCAGCCTCACGGTCGATGGCAGCGGTCGCTGCATCGATCTTGCCGCGCAGCACATCGAAGGCTGCAACCTCGACATCGGTCATGTCGCGTGATTCGGTTGCGGCCAGGTCAGTCAAGGCGCGAGCCTCTTTGACCAAGCCGCTCTTGCGGGCTTGCAAGGCACGTAGTTGTTTGCTCATGTTTGGGTTCTCCAAATAAAAAAACCGCACAAGGCGGGCATAAAAACCGTCACAAGGACGGTCAACAGGTATGCGATTAACTCGCGGTGGGTGCTACAAAATTTCCAGTTCTCGGCAGGCTAGCGCCAGCCTTGAGACTTTGGGTATTGAGGCCTTTGCGTCACGCTGCATTTTTTTGATTACGTCGGAGAAGGTTGCAATGCCATCGACCATGTTCTGCGCCAGAGCAGTATCAGCTCCCAGCACTCGTCCCTGTCCCATGCCTTCACGCACCTGCGCGATCGGCACGCCACGACCCTTTGCGATTGCCTTGGTGAAAGTGGCGTAGTAATCGTCTGTACGGGACTGCAGGAAAGCTTTGGCTTCCTCGTCTAGCGGCGCATATGGATTGCCATCGACCTTGAATTTCCCTGCCGAGATCAGCGTGGGTTTGACACCTTCGGCGGCCATTGCCTCTGAATAGTCGAAATGTGCCTGCCATACGCCGATGCTACCCACCTCACCGCCAGGCGTGACGTACAATTCCGAGGCCTGTGCGCCGAGCCAGTAGGCAGCAGCAGCGGCCAGGCTGTTGGCAATTGCCACGACCGGTTTCTGGCTTTTTGCGGCAGCAATTTCGTCGGCTAATTCGGAAATGCCATAGACGCTTCCGCCGGGGCTGTCGATATCAATCAGGATGCTACCGACGGCTGGGTCTGCAATGGCATCGCGCAGTGCTGATCCAAACATTTGTGTGCTCGCGCTTCCCGGCCCCGAAACATCGTCGACCATGTTGCCGCGCTGGGTGATCACCCCATACAGCGGCAACACAGCAATGCCGTTCCCGGCAGTTTTGGAAAATTGCTGGCGGCGGGCTTCGCGAGCCAGTTTATCTGTCGCGATTTGCTCCATGGTGGCTGTTGTAGCCTTGTCACCGCGTGACCAGCGGCTCATCACAGATGTGACGGTAGCCAGATATTCAGGCATCATTGCCCATGGGGTGGATAAAAATTCGCTAATCAGAAGACTTCTTTTCATGGTCGTATAAATGGGTTAATATAGGTCATCTAATATGACCAATATGGAGTTCGATATGAGTCAGTTTAATATTGCTCAAGCCAAGTCCCGTTTCTCAGAACTTGTCGACAAGGCACTATTGGGTGAAGAGATCGTGATCTCTCGCGACAACAAGCCGTTGCTCAAACTAGTACCGTTTGGCGCGTCCGTTCGCCGTATGCCAGGTTCCGCAAAGGGCGAAATTTTGTACGTGGCGGATGATTTTGATGCGCCGCTAAGTGATTTCGCGGATTACGTTTAATGAAGCTACTCCTTGATACGCACGTTTTTCTTTGGTGGGTTAACGATGCGCCCGAATTGTCAGAGATGGCCCGTGCAGCGATTTCAGATCCAAGCAATACTTGCTATCTGAGTATGGCAAGCTGTTGGGAGATGGCAATCAAGTCCAGTCTGGGCAAACTCAAACTAAAAAAACCGATAGAACGCTTTGTCTCGGAACAAATGCAACAGAATGGTTTTTTGATGTTGAATATCGAGTTGCGTCATATTGCCAAAGTAGAAACCTTGGAATTTCAACATCGTGATCCATTTGATCGCCTGCTGCTCACTCAAGCCAAGATAGAAAAAATGACGTTGGTGACTGTCGATTCCGCTTTATTGGCCTACGGTACTCGCTGTATCAGTTAGCCTGAACTTTGCATAAATTTATGTAGTGCCATAATATTTAAATTTTAAAATTAATTTTTACATTTTTCCGTGATTTATTAAATTTTAGTCAAAATTCCCCTAACCCCCAATGTCGGGGTGTAGCGTAATTTAGTTATTGCGGAGGGTGGGTGGTGCCGTCTCGTGGCCCAAACGTGCCCGACTATGGAGAGGCCAGCATGGCAGGCTTCCTTCCGACTGGACAAAGTCGCTGGCAGACTTTGTTCAGTATTGATTTAAATGCGCAGCCAGTGGGCAAATGCAGCAGCACCCGATCTTTGTACTGTTTTACTCGCACGGCAATCTTGAACAACGAGAGAATGACCGTTTTAGGCTGAGCTTTAGCCAGTACGGTATCTTGCAGTCCCAATTGGCGCAGTTGCTGGTGTAGCACATATGCTGCACCCGTCAGTAACAAGCGGCCAAAATTGGCGAGGTAGGATGATGCTGATGTGTTGTCGGAATGCAGATCGCACTTCAAATGCTTAATAAAATTCTCTGCCTGCCCGCGACCACAATACTCCCATTGATAAAGCGTTTTGGGTGTTGGGCTATGCAAAGTGGTCACGACGAAACGCTCGTTATCCTTATTGTGTTTGCCGTCGGTTCATGCCAAGACTTCGGCGTTGAGCACCACACGGTATGTTTGTGACCAAGACTTCGCAGCATATTCGAACTCGCCAAACATTTGCACCGCCGACACTGCTGGACCTAAATTTTGAGCCGCGAGTGCAAGATGCATTTCGAGATGACCTCGCGCATTTTTCATTAATCCCTCAGCTTTTTCGGTCAAAATGGCGTTGCCTGGCAGACCGAAGATAAAATCAGCATTGCCATCTTCGCTGATCAGTTGCATCAATTCCGGGTTTGAGAAATGTCCATCACCGCGTATCAGAATATGAGTAAGAGGCCAATGTTGGCGCAATAAACGAAACACACGCTTCATTATCATGGCGTTCTCAGTTCCAGTAGGACGCTTGCCAGGACGCAGTACAGCCGTCACCAAAGCACCCGTAGTTGCTTCAAATATCAACAACGGTAGATAGCAGTAGTTTCCATAGTGATGATTATAAAATGATAGCTCCTGTTGGCCGTGTGTGATATCAGCTGTATGGTCCATATCAAGTGTGATGCTGATTGGAGGTGTGCTGTAACTGGCGATAAATTGAGAACCCAAAGCATGAGCCATCCGATAGATATCCTTGCTGCTTAATGCGTTTTCCATACGGGAATGCGTAGCGCCACAAGCCAAAGGATTGTCGATATCAAGTGGTGCTTTGTCTGCCGCCAATTTGAACATAGGGTCGTTACGCAAGGAGTTGGCATCATTACCACCCTCATAACCCGAAGCAATTTGAAAAACACGCTGCGTCAGCAACTCACGCTGTGTGTGCGTGATGTAACGTGTGTCACGGGTATCAACAATTGCTGCTGTTAATCGATTGATCATGCCAATGCGACGATCAACTGCACTCAGCAATAAAGCACCCAAGTCGGAGGATAGCTCTCCTCCAGAAAAGTCTGCGCGAACGGTGTACCCAGGAATGGAAGGAAAGCGGAGTTGTTCGGGAGCGGAATCAGCCTTTGGGGAAGTTGCAATAGTTATTTTTTACGAACCATATTTTGTATAAATATAATTATATCATATACTTAAACTTGATTCCGACGTATTTATGCAATGTTCAGGCTAAGACGCCTATGCTTTGATGTTGTGGTGTATAGACCGCAATCGTTCGGTGTAAAGAACTTTTGGCATTATTTATGATTGGATATAAGTTTGTCAAGCAGTTACGTGTTCGTTCGGTGTGATGGTATTATATGGGTGTTGTTAAGTACAAATAAGGAGGTAAAAGTGCCATCACCCTTAGGTGACAAGATTCGTGCGTTGCGCAAACAGAAAAAGTTCAGTCTCGACCAGTTGGCCGAACTGACTGATTCCAGCAAAAGTTACATATGGGAACTTGAGAACAAAGATGACCCCAAGCCATCTGCTGACAAAATCGGGAAGATCGCTGCCGTGCTTGAAGTTACTACCGAATTTCTATTGACTGACTCGACGGCGACACCTGACGAAACTGTTAAAGATGAGGCGTTTTTCCGTAAGTACAAAACAATGCCGGAATCAACCAAAAAACGTATTCGTAGAATCCTGGAATCTTGGGATGAAGATGAGTGAGATTAAATGGCCGATGGCAGAGGCCAATCGTATCTCATCCATGCTCAACCTTGTGTTGGGTACTGACCGCTTCCCGGTCAAGGTAGATCAGGTTGCAGTTGAGTATTCGCGCCAGTGTTTTGCAGATTCACCAGTAGATAAGGTCGATGCTCAAGACCTCGAGGGTTTTGAAGGAATGCTGGCTGCGAACAAGGCGCATTCAAAATGGCTGATTCTATACAATAGCGAGGTCAGTTCAGAGGGCCGCAAGCGTTTCACTGTGGCGCACGAATTTGGTCATTATTTGCTTCACCGCCACCAGCAGGATAGATTTCAGTGCGGGAACGATGATATTTCAACGGGCGATGGCAAGCGAGACATTGAAACCGAGGCCGATTTATTTGCTTCGACACTATTGATGCCATTGGATGATTTTCGCAGGCAGGTCCTTGGGCAACCAATCAGCTTCGATTTGCTCGGTCACTGCGCAGATCGTTATGGCGTATCTCTTACTGCAGCAGCATTGCGTTGGACTGAAATTGCCGAAAAGCGCGCTGTCCTCGTAGCGAGCCGTGATGATCATATGTTGTGGGCCAAAGCGAATCAGGCAGCTTTTAAATCGGGTGCATACTTTGCCACTCGCAAGCGAACCATCGAATTGCCAAGCAGTGCGCTGGCTCACAGTTACAACTGTGAAGCTATCAACCAAACACAATCGACGAAGGCGCAACTATGGTTCCCGCGCGAGCCATCAACCATGCAGCTGACTGAGATGACGAGGGGCGCAGGGCAATATGACTATTCGTTGACCTTGTTGTTGATGCCGGATGCCGAGTGGCAAAAGCCGCAGCACGATGAAGAAGAACCGGCAGAAGATACTTTTGATCGTTTCGTTCGCAACGGACAGCCTCTGGTGCGATAAATTATGGACTACTGATGATGAGTGCCCACAAATGGCAGTTCGCCCCACGATTCCGCCGCAATGCTTTTGGCTGGCGATCTGACACGCCGATACAGCGCATCAAGGAGGCTGTGTCCGAGATCAAGCAGGTCGCGAAAAAGGAGCCGGTGATTGCGGCAGAGGGAGCCGTAGTCTTGCTGGAAAAGCTTTCGCCTGCCTTGGAGCAGGTCGACAGCTCTTCCGGCGCGATAGGAACGGCTGTGAATCGCGCGATTGACGCGCTGGTGCCTATCATAGCCAAACCAGGGGTCGAACAACAGCTTCGGCAACGCTGGCTGGAGCGGCTTTGGGAAGCGGTCGAAGACGATGGAATGACTTACATCGAGTCGCTCGGCGACTACTGGGGTGAATTATGCGCGACCGCAGAGATTGCGTCCGCGTGGGCAGATCAGTTTCTGCCGTTGGTTGAGCACATCTGGAGCCAGAAATCATCTGTGCACGGTTTTTACAAGGGAACGACCGCATGCATGGCTTCACTATGCACGGCGGGCCGATATGAACAATTGTTGTCATTATTGGAAAAAGCGCCCTTCAAGTGGTGGCATGACCGGCGCTGGGGCGTCAAGGCGCTGGTAGCACAGGGCAAAAAAGTCGAAGCCATCCGCTATGCGGAGGAGTCACGAGGCCTAAATGAACCGGGTTGGCAAATCGCACAGGAATGTGAAGCCATCCTCCTGTCCTCAGGAATGGTCGATGAAGCTTACCGCCGCTATGCATTGGAAGCAAACCAAGGCACCACGAATCTTGCCACATTTCGTGCGATCGCAAAAAAATATCCTCATAAACCGGCACAGGACGTTTTGCGTGACCTTGTCGTCAGCCAGCCAGGAACAGAGGGAAAATGGTTCGCTGCTGCCAAGGACGCTGGCTTGTTTGATCTGGCGATAGAGCTGGTCATGCATAGCCCAACCGACCCGCGAACTCTGACACGCGCAGGCAGGGACTATTGTACTAAGCAACCCGGTTTCGCCGTTGCCTCAGCGTTGGCCGCACTGCGCTGGATTTCTCAGGGACATGGTTATGACATTACGAGCATGGATGTGCTTGATGCCTACACTGCTTTGATACAGGCTGCACCGAATGCAGGCGTCAGTGAAGAAAAAATCAAGGAGCAGGTTCGCCAATTTTCAGCAGGCTCACAGCCAGGAAGTCAGTTCTTGAAGACCGTCCTCGCGCGCCATTTAATTATCTAATTCGATAGCGTTTTTTGTTTAACCCGCAGCAACCCACACGCGCCAGAAACTCCCTCATGGCGTGAATAGCAATCCATCCGCACAATTTCGGTATCGACGAGTTATGTCAATACGGAGTGCTACCCGATGCAAACCATCAACAAACAGCCACCCTCAAGCCTGACGCCGGAGCAGCGCCGACTGGAAGTCGCGACATTTTTGGCGCGCGGCCTGGCTAGGTTGCACTTATCTTCCGGCGAAATATCTGCCTCAGAGAGCGGTTTATCACTTGCTATATCGCCCGGCGGAAGCGTTCATGACCACCCCGTCAACCATAGAAAGGTATCACCATGAACGCTCCGGCCACTTTCACTTTGCCACCAACGGTGTTGAATCAGATCGTGCAACTGCCAGAATTAAACATCGACCAGATCCGCAAGCTCTGGAAACAACTGTTTGGCGGCGATGCGCCAAACTCCAACCGTCCGTTCCTGGAGCGGCGGATTGCCTACAAGTTGCAGGAAATTGAATTCCGCAAATTCGATCGCAACCTGCTGGACAACAACAAGCGCCGCATCAGGACTTTGATCGAACGCGGCAAGCTCAATAAGCGCAGCAGCGACTACCAGTTATCGCCTGGCTCAGTGCTGAAGCGGCTGTATCAGGATGTCGAGCATCAGGTGATTGTATTGCCGGATGGAAAATTTGATTACCGTGGGCAGAGCTACGGCAGTCTGTCAATCATCGCTCGCGAGATTACTGGCACGCGCTGGTCAGGGCCGCTGTTTTTCGGGCTCAAGCAAAAAACGACCGAGAAACAACCGAAAGGAGCGCGGAAATGAGTGATATTAAAAAACGCATGCGCTGCGCCGTCTATACCCGCAAATCCAGCGAGGAAGGTCTGGAGCAGGAATACAACTCCATCGATGCGCAACGCGATGCGGGTCATGCCTATATTACCAGTCAGCGCGCCGAGGGGTGGCTCGCGGTTGTGGACGATTACGATGATCCTGCGTTTTCCGGTGGCAACATGGAGCGCCCAGGGCTTAAACGCCTGATGACAGATATCGAGGCGGGTAAAATCGATGTCGTGATCATCTACAAGATTGACCGCCTGACGCGCAGCCTGACCGACTTTTCCAGAATGGTTGATGTATTCGAGCGCCACGGTGTGTCGTTCGTATCGGTCACTCAGCAATTCAACACCACGACCTCGATGGGCAGGCTGATGCTCAACATCCTGCTGTCCTTCGCCCAGTTCGAGCGGGAGGTCACTGGCGAACGTATCCGCGACAAGATCACCGCCAGCAAGAAGAAGGGCATGTGGATGGGAGGCATTCCGCCGCTGGGTTATGATGTGAGCAACCGCAGGCTGATACCCAATGCGAAGGAAGTTAAAACTATCCGGCACATATTCACCCGCTTCGCCGAGTTGGGCTCAAGCACCACGCTGGTCAAGGAATTGCGGCTGGATGGCGTGACATCGAAGGTCTGGATCACGCAGGATGGCAAGCAACGTGAGGGCAAGCTGATCGACAAGGGGCTGGTTTATAAAATCCTGAACAATCGCACCTACCTCGGCGAGTTACGGCACAAGGAGCGTTGGTACCCGTCCGAGCATCCGGCTATCATCACGCAGGAGATGTGGGACGCGGTCCACGCGATACTTTCGGTCAACGCCCGTGAGCGCGGTAATCTGATCCGCACCAAGATTCCGTATCTGCTGCAAGGCATCGTCTTTGGCCATGACGGTTGGGCACTGTCGCCGTGGACAGCCACCAAGAAAAACGGCAAACGCTATCGCTATTACATCCCGCAACGCGATACCAAGGAAGGAACAGGCGCTTCCGGCCTGCCCAGATTCCCGGCGCAGGAGCTTGAGAATGCTGTGCTGGGACAATTACGTCAGATCATGCGCCAGCCGTTGATGCTGGGCGATATCACCAGACAGGCCGTGCAACACGTGCCGATGCTTGATGAGGCCAAGGTGACCGTCGCCATGACTCGCTTGGATGTGGTGTGGGATCAGCTATTCCCGGCAGAGCAGAGCCGCATTATACGTTTGCTGGTGGACAAGGTGATCGTTTCGCCCAAGGATATTCAGCTGAACCTGAACCCCATCGGGCTTGAAAAGATTGCACTGGAGGTCGCATGAGCACAATCCAAACCACCGGTGAACCTGATGTGATGGCCGACAGCGCTGGCCGAGTGACGATCACCATTCCCTACAACTTCAGATCACGCAGCGGGCGCAAACTGGTGCAATTGCCGTGCGGTGAAACGCTGATGCCGAAGCAACTGCAGGAAAAACCCACGCCGCTGCAGCAAGCATTGGTACGCGGCTACCGGTGGCTGGCAATGCTTGAGTCAGGCGAGGTGAAAACCATGCGCGAACTGGCTGCACGCGAGGGCGTCGACAACAGCTACGTCAGCCGGATGATCAATCTGACGCTACTGCCACCGTGGACGATTGCGGCGATTCTGGACGACCAGATGCCGGATGACACGGTGCTTTTTGATCTGGCGGTGGAGCCGCCGGTGGTGTGGGAGTGGCTAAAAAGTCGTGTCAATTCTTGAATTTATTATTCATCTATATATTTCGGCATATTGTTATTTTTCAGAAATCGCGGTAGTCTACGGTCAGGGTGATTGGATTAGTAAATATCAACGGCAACTCACCGCAATAATAATTAAAAATCAATCATATCCCGAGTTTTGCAAGATCCACATTCATCTATGTCTTTTGGCATATATGATTTTTTCCTAATGTGTGTCATTGTCGCATTGAGGCTGAGCCAATCGCGGGTAAATCAGTTCCCACTGCAAATACCGAACAAATAACAAAGAAAGATTGTTGCTATGCTGACATCCATCATACGAATTTTTATTCTGCTGGGATTGTTTTTTTCTTCGCTTAGTTCGGCGATAAGTTATACAGACAACGGCGATGGCACAGTGACCGATGCCAGTAACGGGTTGACCTGGATGCGCTGTTCGATGGGGCAGACCTGGGATGGCACCACCTGCACCGGAACTGCAAGCACTTATACTTGGGCAGCAGCCACCGCGCTGACCTATACCTTCGCTGGGCAAAACGACTGGCGATTACCAAACATCCGGGAATTGCAGACCATAACAGACAAAACGCAATCCAACCCGGCGATAGACACGACAGCTTTTCCGAATACGCCTTCGTCGTACTTCTGGTCTGGTTCGTCGTATGTTGCGTCTCCTGCCAGTGCGTGGGGCGTCGGTTTCGGCGATGGCAGTTCCGGTGCCTCCTTAAGACGAGCTACGGCAACGTCCGGTTGGTGCGCGGCGGACAGTCTTCTGCCCTTTTGTCCGAGGCGCGTCCAAATGCCGATTATACCGATAACGGGGATGGAACGGTGACGCACAAGCCGACTGGCTTGATTTGGAAGAAGTGCAGCGAAGGGCTAACGGGTGCTACCTGTACCGGGACTCCGACTACCTACACCTGGGCTCAGGCGGTGGCACTCACCAGCACTTTTGCCGGGTACAGTGACTGGAGGCTTCCGACGGCTGATGAACTGGTATCTCTTGTCGATTACACTACGAGTCCCGTGGCAATTAATACCACATTATTTCCTACCACGCCAACGTCGTACTTCTGGTCTGGTTCGTCGTATGTTGCGAGTCCAACCTATGCGTGGGGCGTCAGTTTCGGCGATGGCAGTTCCAATGCCAGCGTTAAGACGTACTACAACTACGTCCGGTTGGTGCGCGGCGGACAGTCCTTTAGGGCTTTGGCACCACCTGGTGCACCCACGAGTGTATCCGCCATTGCGGGTAACGCAAACGCCACAGTCAGTTTTATCGCTCCGATCAATAGTGGAGGTGCTTCGATAACCGGCTATACGGTCACCTCCAGTCCCGGCGGGGTGACAGCAACCGGCACAGCCAGCCCGATTGTGGTCACTGGCTTAAGTAATGGCACGGTCTATACCTTTACGGTTACAGCCTCCAATTCGGTCGGCACCGGTGTGGCATCCGTCGCCTCGAACAGCGTGACCCCAATCGCGCCGAGGGCACCGGATGCACCAACCAGCATAATTGCCACAGCAGGCTATGCGCAGGCAACGGTCAGTTTCGCAGCACCGGCCTATAACGGTGGTGACACGATCACCAGCTATACGGTCACTGCCAGCCCGGGCGGCTACACCGTTACCGGCAGCGCATCCCCGATCACGGTCATCGGGCTTGCCAATGGCACGAGCTATACCTTTACGGTTACAGCCTCCAATTCGGTCGGCACCGGTGTGGCATCCGTCGCCTCGAACAGCGTGATTCCGGCGCCTACTGCACCTGGAGCTCCGACCAATGTCATCGCCACGGCAGGAAATACCTTTGCTGCGGTGAGTTATTCTCCCCCTTTGAGTAATGGCGGCTCAGTCATCATGTTCTATACGGTGACCGTATATCCAGGCGGAAAGACGGTGACCAGCAATACCAACCCAATTAACGTGACAGGTTTGATCAACGGCACGGCCTATACCTTTACGGTTGCCGCGACAAATGCAATAGGAACCAGTTCCGCATCGTCACCATCGATTCTGGTGACGCCGAGCAAGCTCGGCCAGACCACAGGTACAACGATGGCAGTGGCTAAATACCGCAGCGTTGCTTTAAAGGCTAACGGCCAGGTGATAGAGTGGGGCAATATCTATCCTGATTGCCCTTGGCTTCCTCCAAACACACCTGATTTTTCATCAGCTATGTTGAATCCGGTAACCGTGCAGGGACTTACCGATGTGGTGGCGGTGGCGGTAGATGAATATAATATCGTGGCACTTAAATCTAACGGCACTGTGATGTTTTGGGGATGGTTGAATGATGGTTTTTGTGGATCGAATCAACTGGCACCAGTGCCGGGTCTCACAGGGGTAATCGCTTTGGCAGCGGGTGGAGGTTACACAGTGGCGCTCAAATCTGACGGCACGGTAATGGCGTGGAGTATGGATAGTCCTAGTTTGAATCCAGTAGCAGTATCGGGTCTTGACGGAGTAATCTCTGTGGCGGTGGGATCCTCGGGGTACGGTAATGGAATCTTTTATAGTAACGCTTTTGCCCTTAAATCTGACGGCACGGTAATGGCGTGGGGGAATAACAGCTCAACTCCAGTATTGGTGCAGGGACTCACGGATGTGGTAGCAGTGGCTGCCGGCAGTTACCATACTGTTGCACTTAAATCTGACGGTACGGTAATGGCTTGGGGAG
>CAIRBC010000575.1 GCA_903876685.1 uncultured Nitrosomonadales bacterium
CCAAATTCTGGCAAGCCTTTGCCCTTTAAGCGAAACACCGCACCTGACTGGGTACCCGGCGGGATGGTCACGCTGGCGGAGCCGTCCAGCGTCTGAACTTGCAAGGTGCTGCCCAGCACCGCATCGGTCAACGGGATGATTTGCTGAACCAGCAAATCGGCTCCGGCGCGTTCGAAACGACTATCGGGTTTGGTTTTCAGCACCAGGAACAGATCTCCGACCATCCCGCCCGGCTCGCGACAAGGCATTCCTTTACCGGGGATGCGCAGCGCCATGCCCTCTTCCACGCCTTTGGGAATATGCACCGTCAGAGTTTCTTCCTGCTCTATTTGCCCGCTGCCCGCACATTCATGGCAGGGATTGTCGATGATGCTGCCTCGCCCTTCACAAATATTACAAACGCTGAACGGCTGAATCAACCCTGATTCGCTTTCCTCGCGATGGTTATTGATACGCCCCTTGCCGGCGCAGCTTTGGCAGGTTAGCGGTGCAATCCCGCCTGCAGACCCCGTGCCACTACAGGCAGGGCAAACAAACGGATGCTTCAGCAGCACTTTTTGCTCGCCACCCCTGGCCACCCATTCTAGCGAAATCGCTAATTCCACCTCGACATTTGCGCCGCGCGTGATGTTGCGGCCATGAAAGAAACCCACGAAAGGCTCTACGCCAAAATCATAATTCAGGCCACTGAAAATATCCTCAAAATTGATGCCACCAAACAGATCTTGCTGGCTAAAGCCTCGCACGCCCAAAATACCGCAGACATCGTATTCGGCGCGTTTTTTGGCATCGGATAAAATGGCATAGGCTTCAGCGATTTCCTTGAAACGCTGCTCGGCATCCGCTTGCTTATTGCGGTCAGGATGATATTTCAGTGCCAGCATACGAAAAGCATCCTTGATCGCCTTGTGATCAGCATTTTTTTCGATGCCCAGCACCGCATAATAATCGTGTTGAGTAGCAATAATGGCTCACCTTTGATGAGTATGTGAAATTAATCTTTTTTGACTTCCGGACTGGATTGTCTGGCAAACGCCTTGCTGATTTCGGTCAATTCACTGAGTCTGGTGCTCACCCGGCGGTTGATGCTGCCCTCGGGATAAACACCCTTGTCACTCAACTCTCCCGCCGGCAAACCGGTTAAAAGAGCGACTGCCTGATCGACATTTTCCACCGCATAAATACTGAATTTCCCGGCTGTTGCGGCCTCTACCACTTCCCTGCGCAACATCAGATGCTTGACATTAGCGGCGGGAATCAATACGCCTTGTACACCCGTCAAGCCACGCGCCAGGCAAATATCATAGAAGCCCTCAATTTTTTCGTTGACACCACCGATTGCCTGCACCTGTCCCAACTGGTTCACCGAGCCTGTCACCGCCAGCGATTGCTTGAGCGGAATCCCGGAAAGGTCGGATAACAATGCACAAAGTTCAGCCAGTGAGGCACTATCGCCATCGACAGAAGCATAGGATTGCTCGAACACCAGACTCGCCGAAAGTGACAGCGGCTGGTTTTTGGCATACCGCGCCGACAGATAGGCGGAGAGTATCAACACCCCCTTGGAATGTATCGCGCCGGATAATTTCACCTCGCGATCGATATTCAGCATTTCACCCTCACCCAGACGAGTGGTCGCGGTAATCCGCGTCGGCTGCGCAAAAGAAAAATTTCCCAGCTGCAGAACCGCCAGTCCATTGATCTGCCCGATCACCGAACCCTGCGTGGAGATCACCAGCGTGTCACGCAAAATCGCCTCATACAAGCGATCTCTCATTCGATCCTGTCGCCGGATACGGGTATCAATCGCACGCTGCACATCGCTGACTTGCACCGCCTGTCTTCCTGCTTCTCGTGCCCAGAAATCGGCTTCGCGCAGCAAATCGGCGACACCTTGCATATGCATCGAAAGCCGCTGCGAGTCACCTGCCTGACGCGCACTCTGCTCGATCACCCGCGACACAGCCTCCCGGTCAAACGACAACAGCGCCTCCTTGCGCACCAGCGTGGAAATCAGCCGCGCATACAGCAGATGAGTTTCGTCATTACGTTCGATAAGTTCCTCGAAATCAGCCGCCACCTTGAACAGCTCACTGAATTCAGGATCATATTCCTGCAACAAATAATAAAACATCCGGTCACCGAACAATACCACCTTGGCGGCAAGCGGGATCGGCTCAGGATCCAATGACACGGTACTGACCAGACTATACATCTGGCCTAACGACTCGATACGTATCTCGTGTGATTGCAAGGCTCGCTTCAATCCTTCCCAGGCAAAGGGTTGCATCAGCACCTTGCGCACATCCAGCAATAAATATCCGCCGTTTGCCAGATGCAAAGCGCCCGGCTTGATTAGCGTAAAATCGGTGACCAGTGCGCCCATCTGTGCGGTATGTTCGACCCGTCCGACCAGATTACTATAGGTTGGATTATCCTCGCTAATGATCGGCGCGCCGGGCTTCGTGCCATTACTTACCAGCGCATTTACTTGATAACGATGAAAATTCCGCCCCATCACCATAGTCATCCCGTCGAGGGTCGTGGACTCCTCCTGCTTGCGAAAATCCTCCACATTATTCACCATGTCCTGCTGCACCAAGTCTATGTATTTCAGCACCTCGGGCAGATCCGCATAGCTTTGCTTGAGTTCATCCATCAAATGACCGACCGCCGAAAGCGTGATCTCCCGGTCTATTTGTTTGAGCTTTTCATGTCGCTCGCGGCGCCACTGCGGCATCTGCCGCAAAATTTTTTCCAGACGCTCTTGCAAGGCGGCGATCAGTGCCTCGATACGTCGTTTTTCCTCGTCAGGTAATTTTTGATATTCGCCCGGTGGAATCACTTCGCGCTCGCGGGTGGGTGCGAAAGCAAAGCCATCGGGGGTACGCAACAACACGATGTCCTGCTTTACCGCATCCGCGCCCAGTTCGCCTATCACTTGTTCCTGTGATTTCCTGAACTCTTCCTGAATCGCTTCAGCCTTGAGGCGATATTCTTCACTCTCGAACAACGCTGGAATGGCGCTTTTCAAATAATCCACCTGCTGCTCCATCGACAGGCGCAACTTTGCACCTCGACCCGAAGGCAGCCTGAGCGCCTGTGGCTGATGCGGCTTGCTAAAATTATTCAGATAACACCAGTCATCCGGCTCGGCTTCCGCCGCCGCCTTTTTTTCAAGAAATTGCCGAACCAGGCTGCGCTTGCCGATACCCGAAGGACCCAGCACAAACAGGTTATAGCCGTGATGATGGATGCCTGCGCCAAAATGTACCGCATCCATCGCGCGCATCTGACCGATGATCTCGGTCAAATCCTCCACTTCTGCGGTGGTCTGAAAGTTGAATTGTTCCGGGTCGCAGCGATGGTAAAGTTGCTCTGCCTGCAACATGAGTTGAGCTATCATAATTCCCCCGAATTTCCGCTTAAATCGATCGAAACTACTGGATAAACAATATTCAATCCCCGGTACGTTCTGCATAGATATTGCTAAAACTTTGAGCGCAGTCCTTGAAGGCCGCCAACACCTCGGGATCAAAATGACAAACACTGGTGCGCTCGTCCCCAAGTGTGAGTATTTGCATGGTTTTTTGATGACTAAGCGCCGCTTTGTAAGGGCGCTTGGAACGCAGCGCATCATACTGGTCAGCGATATTCATCAGTCGTGCAGAAATCGGAATTTGTTGCTGCTGTTTGCCGCCCGGATAGCCACTGCCATCCCAGCGTTCGTGATGATTAAGCGCGATTTCCGCACCCATCCGCAAATAAGGAGAATTGCCGCGCGCCAGGATTTCCGCACCCAGCGCGGCATGGGTCTTCATGATCTCCCATTCTGCTGCGTCATGTATTCCAGGCTTGAGCAGGATATGGTCGGGGATGCCGATTTTGCCTATATCATGCATCGGACTGGCGTAGAAAATGCAATCGGTAAACGCCTCATCCATCCCCAGATGTTCGGCCAGGGTGCGACAATAGTAGCTGATACGGGTGATATGCGTCCCGGTATCCTCGTCCTTATGCTCAGCAGCCGAAGTCATGATGAAGATTGTTTCATGATAACTTTCAAATAGTTGCGCGGTACGCGCATGCACCTGTTGCTTCAGTCGCTGATTATATTCGGCAAGAAAATCCCCATACTCCTTTAACTGCAGCAGGTTTTTCACGCGTATCGACAGTTCTGCCCGATCTACCGGCTTGCTGAGAAATTCCCTTGCACCCAATTCGAGCGACTTCAAACGCGACGCCCGATCATCCATCGCGGTGACCATGATGACGGGAATATTGCGAATCTGTTGGTTACCCTTGAGCTGCCGCACCACTTCGAAACCATCCATTTCCGGCATCATAATGTCGAGCAAGATGAGATCCGGCCGCAACTTTGCTGCCAGCAGCAATGCCTCCCCCCCCCTTTCGGCACAAATCGTTGCATAACCATCCGAATTGAGCAGCATTTTCAGCAGTCGCAGGTTAGAAGGCTCGTCATCGACCAGGAGAATGGTATGTGGCATAGTCATGTCCATCCCTTCCTTGTATGTGTTTAGGAACGATCACAGGCGCATTTTTTGAAACATGAACTGGAAACTACGGTTATCTGGGCGCGGGCAAAAAGGCACGAATTTGTGCGACAAACAGTTCGTGATTCACCGGTTTTTCAAAAAAGCCTGCCATCCCCATCCGCAACGCCCGCTCGCGTGAAGTCGGTGAGGCATACGCACTGAAGCCAATCACCGGAATATTGCGCGTATACTGGTCGGCCATGATTTTCTGAGCGGCCTGAAAGCCATCCATATCCGGCATTTGTATGTCCATCAGCACCAGATCCGGGCGCTCACGCTGCGCGGCACCTACCCCTTCAGCGCCATTTGAAGCGCTGACCACGGTATAGCCTGCATGTTTAAGTAACAACTCCATCAGACTGACATTTTGTCTGTTGTCATCCACAATCAGAATTTTGCTGTCCATAATCTTGCCTTTCATAATTTTGCAATCATGTTTGTATCACCCAGCATATGACTGACCATCCCCAAAAAGTGCTGATGATGAAAGGGTTTGGGCAAATATCCATCGCAACCGGCGGCACGAATGGCTTCTCCGTCACCTTTCATGGCACGCGCAGTGAGCGCAATAACCTTGATGTGTGCCAGACCAGGATCCGACTTGAGTCTGCGTGTAGCAGCCAGGCCATCCATGCCGGGCAATCGCATATCCATCAGCACCAGTTCAGGCATTTCCGAACCAATCAAGGCCAAACCGCTTTCGGCATCATTCGCCTGTAACACTTCATAACCCGCACATTTCAACAGGAAGACCGCCAGCTTCATGTTGGCCGGTTTGTCTTCGATAATAATAATTTTGGCCATCACCGTATCCCTTTTAAAAATATTTAAATTTAAAAGCCCTGGTAAACTTCCACGGGATTCAACTCTGCTGTCCGCCACGGCACCCTCGCCCAAAAGCGTGATCCCTTGCCTGGTTCACTTGCAAAACCTACGCTGCCACCGTGTAATTCGGCCAGGCGTTTGACCATGATCAATCCCAGTCCCGACCCCTGATGCCGGCGTGACAGCGCACTGTCAATCTGCGAAAAAGGCTGAAACAATCTGGCCTGATCCGCCTGGGCGATGCCGATTCCCGTGTCGCTGACCGCAATTTCCAGCATGCCATCCACCCCGGTGGCGGCCACTACGATGGCACCGCCATCGGGTGTAAATTTGACCGCATTGCCGAGCAGGTTATAGACAATCTGCTTGAGTTTGCGGATATCGACCTTGATTTGCGGCAGCTTGCTATCGTACTGAATCTCGACATGTAATCGGTGTTTCAGTGTTTTTTCCTTGACCATGCACAGGCTGTTTTGCAGCACCGCATGGATAGATACCGGTTCAAGCTCCAACTCCATCTTGCCGGATTCGACTTTCGCCAGATCGAGTATATCGTTGATCAGGGAAAGCAGATGTTCGCCACTGGTGTAAATGTCATCGATATATTCGCGCTGATTTTCGGCTACATCACCCATCAAGCCATCTTTCAATGCCTCTGAAAAGCCAATGATGGCATTAAGCGGCGTGCGCAACTCATGCGACATATTCGCCAAAAACTCGCTTTTAGTACGATTGGCCTGTTCCAGTTGCAGGTTTTTCAGGCTGATTTCCTCGCCGCGCGCGTGCAATTGCTCAGCCATCAACTTCAGGTCGCTGAACTGTTTCAAGTTATTCAGCGCAACCCCCAACTGACTTGCCACCAACTCGACAAAAGCCAGATCCTGTTCAGAATGAACGGCCAGAGAGGCCAATACCAGCACGCCCAGTCGCTGCTCAGAAAAATTCACCGGTGCTGCCAGCAATATGGCAGGAGCGATGCTGCCTAGACCCGTGGCAATTAAAAGCAATCCCTTGCCGGGATCCTCCAGATGCTCAAGCCTGCCGGACAAGGCTGCCTGGCCGACCAGTCCATCGCCCGGGCTAAAACTTTCCGGCGCGCCCGGGGGAAGGCCATGACCCGCGATGCGAACCAGTTCGCCGCGCTGCTGATCATGGGCATAGAACGCGGATACCGGATAGGCATGGCGTTCCGCCAGCAGATCGAGCAACCCCTGCAGAATTTTTGTACGTTCCAAAGTACCGGAATAAAGCTGTAGCGCGCGGCTTAGCGTACCATCCCTGGCTTCTATATTATCCATGATGCCCATTTCCCTGCGTATCGCGACAAATAGTGCCGTCAGCAAAATCATCGCCAGCAGCAAGGTCAACAACATTGCTACCAGCGTAAACTGGCGGGTCTGTTCGGTTTGAGCAACCGCAATCGCGCAAGCGAACAGCATCAGCAGCAACGCCCCTACAAAACCATATAAAACTTTATGTTCCAATGGTTTGAATGGCGCAGCATGCCCGGTAAGCGCCGCCATCAATTGGGCTGGCCAGCGCGAAAATCCGATCCCTTTGAATGACCTGAGCTTGGAAAGCATATGACATTTCCTATGGAGAATTACTTGTTTTCCCTGAACTCGGCATCAACCACCTTGCCGTGTGAGATCCGCTGTGCGACGGTTCCGAGATTGGGGGGTGGCTCAGGTCCTTCCCAGCGAGTCTCCGCATAAGGGCTACCTTTATTGGCATGACCGGATTGCGAATAGAGCACAGCACCCGCTTCCTGAAGAATTTTTTTCAGGGCATCCGCGTGCTGCTCCGCAAGTATCACCTGTTTGTTAAGCAGCTCCGCCTTGGTTGAACTTAACGCGGACAGGATGCGATTTTTCAAATCAGTCGTCAGCTTTTCAGCATAATTGGCCAGCATTTTTTCGGCTTCATAACAATCAGCATCCGCTGCATTCAGCTTTTCCGCATCCTCGCGCCGCTTCCGGTCTTCGTCAGAATAACGCGCTGCCTCCTCCACCATGCGCTGCTTACTGTCTTCAGATAGTCTGGTGGAACCGCTAATATTGATCGACTGAGTCTTGCCGCTGGCCTTATCTTTAGCGGAAACACTCAAAATACCATTTGAATCAATATCAAAAGTCACCTCTACCTTGGGTGAACCTCGCGGCGCTGCCGGCAGGCCGCTCAAGTTGAATTCGCCCAGACTGGTATTATTCGCGGCCATCGGACGCTCGCCCTGAAATACATGAATCGTCACGCTAGTCTGCATATCGGCGGCAGTGGTGAAGGTTTCGGAACGCTTCACCGGTACTGGCGTGTTACGTGTAATCAGCGGGGTGGCGATACCGCCCAAAGTTTCAACGCCCAGCGACAACGGCGTCACATCCACCAGCACGATGCCTCCCACTTCACCGGCCAGTACCCCGGCCTGCACCGCAGCCCCTGCGGCCACACATTCCATTGGATCTACCCCCATTTCCGCATGGCGGCCAAAAATATCCTCGAAAAAACTGCGTACCACCGGCATGCGTGTCGGCCCGCCGACAAATACCAGCCGATCCACCTGTTTCGGTGTGATACCGGCATCCTGCAAAGCCTGTAGCACCGGTTCCTTGCAGCGCTCTATCACCGGACGCACCAGACGCTCCAACTCGGTGCGGTTGAGATCCATTTCCAGATGATGTGGCTGATTATTCTGGGTGACCAGATAAGGCAGGCTCAAATGTGTGGTGACGCTGGTGGTGAGCTCGATCTTGGCATTCTCCGCCGCTTCCATCAGACGCGCTGCGGCCTTGATGTCCTGATGCACATCCACGCCTGTAGACCTCTGAAAGCGTTCCGCCAGATGCTCATAGATACGCTGGTTCATATCGGTGCCACCCAACCGGGTGTCGCCGCTGGTCGCCTTGACCTCAAACACGCCCTTGCCGAATTCCATGATGGTCACATCCAGCGTGCCGCCCCCCAGGTCGATCACCACGATGCATTGTTCCTCACCGAGTCTGTCCAGCCCATAAGCCAGCGCTGCTGCAGTAGGTTCATTGACCAGGCGCAGCACTTCCAGACCTGCGATACCGCAGGCATCCCTGGTCGATGCACGCTGGTTATCATCAAAATAGGCTGGTACCGTCACTACCGCTTTTTTCACAGACTCGCCCAGAAACGCTTCGGCATCACGCTTGATTTTTAGCAGTAAAAATGCTGACAGCTGCTCAGGAGAATATTCGACATTTCTCAGACGGATATTTTCACGTTTGCCCATGCTGCGCTTGAAAGCACAGGCGGTTCCTTGCGGATTTGACACTGCCTGTCGCCTGGCAGGCTCCCCCACCAGCAACTGACCGTCTACCGTGATCGCCACATAACTCGGGAATGCCTTGCCGCCGATGCTCACCCCTTCCGCACTGGGGATGATTACAGGACGCCCGCCGCGCATCACTGCAGCCGCCGAATTGGAAGTACCCAGATCGATGCCGATGATATTCATGAACTCTCCTGAGGAGTATTCAGCTCCCGGTTATTTTTGCCTTTGGTACAAACCAACCAGATCACTACGCCCCAGCACATGCCCTTGCATGGCCTTTTCCAGCGTCGCCCTGGCAGGGAGCTGCAGATCGGGCAACACGGTATCCAGCGCATACAATTTGAAAAAATAGCGATGTTTACCTACCGGCGGACACGGTCCGCCATAACCGGTGCGCTTCCAGTCATTGACACCCTCCATCGTGCCAGAAGGAAGATCCTGTTCTGCGACATCCTCCGGCAAAAACTTTGCCTCAGGCGAGATGTTATACAGCAGCCAGTGTACCCAGCGCAGCTTGGGCGCAGCCGGATCAGGCGTATCCGGATCATCGACAAACAATGCCAGACTTTTCGTACCACCCGGTATATCCGACCAGGCAAGTGCCGGTGAAATATTCATCCCGTCGCAGGTATGTCGCGCCTGAATCACGCGATCCTGAAAAAACGAGTTGGAGCTAAGCCTCATGGACATCGAGACTTTCTCCTGTTTATCGTAAAACAATCCTTCTACCAGCCAATAGCCATAAATAGTCGCGATACCCATCAGGACTGCCCATAGCCCGTACCTCAACCGGTGTCTGGTGTCCGTCATCGAGCAAATCTCCGACAACGTCCTTCTGGAGTGAGTCATTTTCATGTCGAATCCTCTTAAACCGGCCGATAATGGGTCTTGACATTGCCATGCAGGATGCGTCCATAATCCTCTAGCTGACGTGTCGCGGCATCGAAGGCATCGCGCAGCGCCACATAGACATCCTCTGCATGATCATGGTTGACCACGATCTCCTTGCCCGGCACGCCTAGATCGATCCGCACGGTATACTGACGACCCTGATGTTGATGTTTATGCGGCATTTCGATCACAACCCGACAAGACACAATGTGCTCGAAGCATTCATCGAGTTTTTGTGCCCGGTCGCGGATATGCGTTTCCAGCGCATCCGATTGATCGAGATCACGTATGGTAATCTGCAAGGGAAGCTGCATTAATTTCTCCTCAGAGGGCAGTTAAATTTTCAAAGTGCACACGTCGGGTTACGGCGCAAAATGCCGCGCCTAACCCAACCTACCAGTAATGCCATGACCTTAAGCAATTAAACGCTAGCACCCGCTACACCGGTGATTAGCCTTTATCCCTTGTCAAATTTCAAAGACACAAATATCATGCTGCTGTCGCGCTGTAGCAATACGGCAGCATGTTTTCCGGCTTTGACCAGTTCCTGCTGAAACTGGCTGATGCCAGCAACTCGCTGACTGTTGATCGCAATCAGAATATCGCCCGGCAGTATCCCTGAGTCAGCCACTACCCCCGCCGCCGTTTCCACCAGCAACAAACCCTCGGTATGTAAGGAGCGTTGTTCGTCGTGTGTCAGTTCCCGCAAGGTTAATCCCAGTTGAGCGGGTGCTGCAGGTCGTGCTGCAGGCTCCGACAGCTGTGGCTGGCTTAACGTCAACACTTTAGCGGTCTTGTTGCGCCACAGTTCCAGTTTTGCGCTAACACCGGCTGGCAAATCGGCAATTTCGCGCGCCAGATCATCGGTACCGGCAATATCCTTGCCATTGAATTTCAGGATAATGTCGCCAATCTGTAGTCCTGTCCGATCTGCCAATCCCTCTTTGTCCACCGAGTTAATCAGTGCTCCACCGGACTTTTTAAGTCCGAAGGAACTGGCATTTTCGACGCTGACGTTCTGAGTCGTCACACCCAGCCTGCCGCGCTTGAACATAGCCTGTTTCAGCAGCTCCTCTTTCACTTTCATGGCCAAATCTATTGGAATCGCGAAAGAAAGCCCCCTGGCTGCGCTGCTGCTATAGATCTGTGAGTGGATTCCGACCACGACCCCTTTCATATTAAACAATGGACCGCCAGAATTACCCGGATTTACCGGGACATCGGTCTGTATGAAAGGAACCATATTCTCGCCAGGCAGGCTGTGCCCTTTCGCACTGACGATGCCTGGTGACACCGTGTTGGTGTAACCAAAAGGCGAACCAATTGCAGCAACCCATTCACCCACCTCGATTTTGGATGAATCGACAAGATTAACCACCGGCAACCCGGTTGCAGAAATTTTCAGCAACGCTATATCAGTACGAGGATCTGCACCGACCAGTTTCGCCTTGAATTCACGCTGATCGGTCAACCGCACCGTTAGCTCCTCAGCCTCTGCGATGACATGGGCATTGCTTAGAATGTAGCCGTCAGCGCTAATGATGAAACCAGAGCCTAGCGAACGGAATTCGCGCGGCAATTCATCATGGGCTGCAAAACGGCGAAAAATCTCATCAAAATGATCATCAGTTGCAATACCGGGAAATGCCTGGACCGGCATCCCTGCATGCACTTTTTTGTTGGTGCTGATATTGATCACGGCAAGCCCTTCCTTTTTGACCAAGGCCGTAAAGTTGTGCAGTTCCAGCTTTACGGGAAGCTCGTCTACCGCAGTGACTGCTCCAGACAATGTTGTCGGTGACTGTTTTTCGCAACTGACGAAAGTAAAGGCGATGGTCACCATCAACAGTATCATGGTCACGCTAACCGTCAATCCGGGCAAATTCATAGAGCGCATCAGATCATCCTGTTGAATAAATAAACGATATCGAGCATTGGCAATCCTGACTATGGATTAATGAACCCAGTTCACGCGCAACAAATTTTGTTCAGGGTTGTAATGAAAATCGAGTTCTCCCTGATAGGCATGATGCAGGGCTTCCCCCATGCCTCGTGCCAGATGAATATCGGTGGTAGTTACCAGCGTAGCCCCATCTTTTTCCTGTTCCACTGACATGATGCGTTTGAGTGGATGCTCGGTCAGCTCATGTTTTTCATGGTTATGCACCAGGCGCATGATCTCATCGCGATGAGCCTGAAAAAACTCTCCCCTGAGCGTCAAATAACCTGCGGGGAAATGATCGTAAATACGATGGCAGGCAGGGCAAATTTCCCGGTGCGCATTTTCTGGTACCAGACGCCACTGCCAGCGCCCCTCATGAAATACTGCACCGCATTCCGGACAGACGGTAGGCTCTGACAACTTGCCCAGCGCCTTGTAAGCATCATGTACGCGCTCCTTGAAAATGCCATCGTGCCGGTGAATTTGCTGGAAACCTTCCATTAAATGACCCATGATGCATCCTCCTTTAATTTATCGCGTAATTTCCTATAACTTTCATTTAACTCATATATACCGTGCGCGGGCACAATTTGCGTTTTTTGCAGGAGCGAGCTTGCTCGCGAATGTCTTTCGCCAGCAAGCTGGCCCCTACGAAAATTGGTTTATGGGGATTTCCTTAAAACCTCAATTTATGACCGCGCGAGGTATAACCCGTATTCGGCAAACTTCGACCCTCGCGCCGGTGCTGAACTCTGGATAAAAATATGCACGGTTACCTTTCAACCACCGCCCATCCCCCTGATCGGTGCCATGCCACCACCGGGAACCAAACCGTCCAGATGAGCGCTAGTGCCACGCGCTTTGGCACGTTTGTCCATCAATTCATGGTGTATTCTGCGAATTTCCTCACGAGCCTGGTCGGTATTCGCTGCCAGCAAACTGGCGCGATAATCGACACGCTGTTTCTGTGTCATATATTGGCCACCGTAAATTTTTTCCGCCTCCGGCATGCCCTGCTGAGCCAAAGCGCAGCTACTCGTCATCACAGTCCAATACAAGAATTGCTTCAACATGGTTTTCTCCAGGAAATTGGGGCTGCCAAAAATCAGCATGCCCCCTTCAGCAGTGCTTAGCTTGCCGGCAAAATACTTCAGGAAATTGCAATTTCCTTGCGCCTTGAACCCTGCTTCTTGGGCAAGGTAAGTTCGAGCACACCGTTGTTGTATTTGGCCTCTACCTTGGCCTGATCGACCTCGTCTGCAAGGTTGAAACTGCGCTGTACCATGCCGAAACTGCGCTCGCTGCGGATCAGGCGCTCGCCCTCCTTTGCTTCATTCCCCGTCTTGGACTCTGCGCTGATAGATACGCGATTGCCCTCGATGCTGACATGGATATCATCCTTGCTCACACCGGGAATTTCTGCCTTGACCAGATAGGCACCTTCTGCTTCCTTCACATCCATTTTGATCTGAGGCGTGATCTCCATTCCCTCGTGCAACAGGGGACGCAACATGAACCGGTTAAAAATATCGTCCATATCCAAAATTGGCTGAAAGCGGGTTAGTTCGCTGCTGAGCGGATTAAACCGGGTGAGACTATTCATAAATTTTTCCTTAGAAAAGTTAGGCAAAACATCAGAAATAGCTGGCAAGTTAACTTACCAGCCTGGAAATACTCAGGTATTTCTGATATTGGAGGCTTGTTTACCCTTGGAGCCCTGGGTC
>CAIRBC010000576.1 GCA_903876685.1 uncultured Nitrosomonadales bacterium
CATCCTTCATTTCTCGGTTTACACTTTACGCAATTACCAATGAGGTTAAAGGGTGGTAGAAGATCTCCCAGGCTCATGAGTCTTACCGTAGGGTGCGCTTGCGCACCATTTGTGCTGACTTGAGACATTAAACCTAAAACACTTTGTTGAGAAATTTATCTCAATTTATCAATAGGATATTTGAACCTACGACAAGTTTAACTGAGTATTCCAGGTTAAATCTGGTGCGCAAGTGCACCCTACAAAACCCATTTTTCAAAGGGGGCATTGTTAGTCTTTAGCTCCGAAGAGCGTCGAGTCATCTAGTCACCCATTTTTTGTCATCGAAAGTGTCAACCACTTTGGGACTGAAATGAAGGATGCCCCAAGTATCATAAGTTTTTATGTGCTTATTGAAATATATGGCACCCGATCGTTCACAAGCCGCTAAAAAACTGCATGACGTCCTGGCAAGTCAGCAGTTGACGGTGCCTAAGGTATGGGACAAGTTGTTTTTTGTGTGGGCTGGTGCGGGAGAACGAGAGCAAGAAATACGCATGCTGGTTTCCCAGTTGGGGTTAGCCTCAAAAGTACATGTGTTAGGCAATCGACAGGATATTGCGGACTTGATTGATGCCTCGGATATTTTTGTACTTCCATCCTATACGGAAGGCATACCACTGAGTATTATGGAGGCAATGGCCAAAAAGATGCCGGTGATTGTTAGTGCGGTAGGCGGCATTCCGGAAGCACTGGATCATGCGGGGATTTTGCTGCCAGATCCTAATGTGAATAAGGCAGACGCAGTGAGTGTTTTAGTTGCTATGATTGAACTGCTGGCTTTCCCACAGGTGTTGCTTGCTACCGTGTTTTTTTCGGCAAGCTTGATATAGTGGCTCAGTAAGCTCTTGAATTTGATGTAGGAAGAAAGCGAGCAGGGTTAGCAGGTACATGTTAAAGCTCAGATTCTGTTCGCCATGGCCATAGTTGTGCTCAAGATGATAACCTTGATTTTTTGGCGTATTAAAACATTCATTTTCGATTTTCCAGCGACACAAACCGCCGCCAGTTGGTGGCGCGAATATATGAAGTTTTCCCATTGATCTGTCCTATCTGCCATGCAGAAATGCAGATCATCTCCTTCATTACCGATACCCACACCATAAGCCGGATATTGGACAAAATCGGCGAATCGACTCAACCACCTGTAGTCTCACCTGCGCGTGGGCCGCCCCTTTGGGTGGCTGCAGCGACCACCAAAGAGATGGGCAATGACCTTCTCTTTGATTTGGCAGCGCAGCCCGCACCTGAATTCGAGTTCGATCAACGCATCTCTTGGTGACGAGCAGTTTTTTCTAGCCCGAGGTGTTCTCGTGCGTTTGTTTTGGCAACTGCTTGATTTTCAGTACCAACTGAAGAATTTTTTGATATGATAGGACTATTGCGGTGGAATCGGTACATTTGCAGGGTATCAGCAATAAAAATCTGGCTTGACCGAGCTACTTGGATCGTCAATTTTCCGGATTGAGCACTTGAAATAACTATCCTTAATGGTTGAGTTCCTACAGCTTTGCCATTTCCTTGGATGCTGACTTTTAGCATCACCACATAGATTTTAGATACATTAAAAGAATTCCAGTGACCTGGAGCGCATCCCCTTGTTGAAATTTACCTATCTGTGGCTCCATGCAGTTTCTCAAAAGAACTAATTAATGCAATAGCCTCAGCTTTAGTTGATTCATCATTCGGCTGAGTGTTCGCCGTTACGCTAAGAAATACCAATCCCAAAAAAGGAGCTGTAAATGAAAACGGTGAGCATACATGACTAGATTCCAAAGTTTTTTGTCACTAACGGTAGATCCGTTGCTAACTGATTTTCCTCATAGGAAATGATGAGTGCGAATCCATCAGAACGAGTTGTATTATTATTCGACATCGCCTACGCAGTTGGCGGTCAACATTAACTAGCTGATTATGTAATATTTTCAGCCATGACCATCAATTTTCTTACAGGATATATTACACTTCTAACCACGTCTAGCTACCCGACCAGCCCACATGCGCGACTATACATCAGAACCGGCAATCGTGTACGCTGACTATGCAGTCACCGTCGCGGCAATACCGAGCTTGAACAACTGGCCATTTGATCATCATTGCCAGCCAAATGCAACAGAACACTTTCATGCGTGGTTCAAAAATCCAGCCTTGGAGGATCCAATTGCCGATCGGTTGGCGCACATTTACACTGTTTGGCCTTGTTCTGACCAACAAAGGAAGTGACTAGTATCCTGCTTTATTGTAATATCACCTTTCGGATGTACGCGTACACACAGCATAATGACAACATTAACCAAAATTTTCAAAAATGGCAATTCGCAGGCTGTTCGAATACCTGCTGAATTGGCGTATGAGCGCAATGACATGGATGTTGAAATTGAACGTATCGGTGACAAGATTGTGATACGCCCCGCCCGCCGCAGACTGGATCAAGTGATGTTGAAATTTTCACAGTTCTCGCCTGACTTCATGGAGAGCGGCCGGGGTGAAAATGAGGAAGCGCAGAGAGACGGATTATGATTTGCCGTTTCATGCTTGACACCAATATTTGCATCTATTTAATGAAACACAATCCGCCTGAGGTAGCTGCTCGGTTTGCACAATGCTATGTGGGCGAAGTAGTGATTTCCACGATTACCTTGGCAGAGTTGGAATATGGGGTAGCATGTTCAGGCGTAAACGCTGAAAAAAACAAGTTGGCCTTGGAGCAATTACTGGAAGATATTGAGGTATCCAATTTTGATGCTTCAGCGGCGAGCATATATGGTCCGATACGTTTGTCCACTCGCGACAGGAAGCGTGATGCGCTAGACAAACTGATTGCGGCACATGCGATTTCCTTAAATGTGGTGCTGGTGACCAATAACGAAGCGGATTTTATCAGTTATCCGAATTTGCATATTGAAAACTGGGTGGCAAGCCATTGATGCCGCGGTAATGATCTGCAGTGTAATAACAGTCCGCTGCGCAAATGATGCGACGGGCGCCGCGATTATGTGCGCCAGGCGTCTTGACCGTATATTCGCGATAAGCGCCGCGCGGCTGCACCGGCAAAATCCGCTCGTAATTCTTGAACACCACGCCATCCCGCGCATAAGC
>CAIRBC010000577.1 GCA_903876685.1 uncultured Nitrosomonadales bacterium
CTGAAATTCGCACACTTCGCGACAGACCTTAATAGCAATATTCTTTTATAAGATTGTATCTTCCCACGCGTAACAGGGTACGCAAGGGCCTTAACAACTAATTCTAAAACGCGCAATTGTCCCTGAAGTTGATAAGCTGGGTTTGACGATATTTGCGTTGCTGATATTCCGTACTCACCGCATTGAATCGGAACTGCTAACAGGTCAAACTCGGCAATGCTTAGCCTTACTATGGTCTCAAAATCGTCTACTGGACTATCCGAGGAGTAACCCCCGATCACGTTCAAAGCGTCATTCCGATAAACAGTTGCTGAGCTTGTAAATGGATTTCGAAACCGTAAGTCGGTCAATTCCACTTTTCTTTCTTTAAACGTATTCTTTTGTTGGTTAGATACATAACTTCTTCTATATCTACCCGGTCCGATCCTTAGCGCAAATCCTATTGCGGCCAAATTCTTTTCAGAATTGACCCAATATTTTGCTTGCAGCTCTAAAAAATCTGCATCCCAGGTATCGTCTGAGTCAAGAAAAACGATGAATTCGGTATTCACCTTTGATGAACCAAACAATTTGGCCGCACCACCGCCCAAATTTTCTGGAGTTTTGTAAATCTGGCAAGGAAATTTCGAAATGACTTCCCGTGAGTTATCCGTGCTGCAGTCATCTACTACAATCAATTTTGAGGGGCTTAGATGCTGGTTGAGCACACTTTCGAGGGTTTTCGCTATTGTTTTCGCCGAATTAAAGCATGTAACAATCACTGTGCAATCAAATTGAGTTAACTGCGAATCATTCATGTTGTACCCCTTTCTAATGATCTGCAATAGTGTGATATAGAGTGAGAAGCTCATTTGCACTCTCGTCCCAGTTATATCTCTTTGCAAAATTCTTTGACTCCTTTGGAGAGTATTGCAAATGGACCAGATCCCGCAATATATCTACCCAATCATCTAATGCCAGGGGATTCACGAATAACCCAAAATTTCCAACTATTTCGCGAAAAACCGGAATATCTGAACAAATCAAAAGCTTTCCATGAGCAAGAGCCTCGATCAACGGTAACCCAAAACCCTCATAAAGTGAAGGTTGGGCCACTGCAAAGCAATCAGAATACAAGCCGTGAAGTTCCGTATCGTCAACGTCAGAAAGAACAATCACACCTTCAGGAAGCTTGCCCCCCCAACCGAATCTTCCAACAACCTTCAGGTCGAATTGATTTGCAATTCCAGAATCTTGAAATGCCCTAATTAAAAGCGGAAGGTTCTTTCTGGGTTCAATCGTTCCCACGGTGAGTAAAAAAGGTTTACCGCGGCTTGGAGATTCCGTTGAACAATCACAATTCACTACGCCTGGATAGATCGTCGTAATTCGGTTTTGGTTGATCCCAAAATACTCCGAAATTTCCTGGCGAGAGGTTTCCGAGGGAGTGAGCACATGATGTTCTGAATCGAGGTATTTCTGTGCTAGGGGTTTGTAGTAAAATTTACCCAATTTGCTAGAAGTTTCAGGGAATTTCCACCAAGTTAAATCAAATAAGGTGTAGAGCATGGGGCGCGATAGATTGCTCAATTTTACTGGGGGGAAAGTAGGGAAATGCACGAGATCGAAATTTCTTGATTTCCTCGGCATTGTTAGCATGTCACTAACCAGGAGCCCATGGTGTCCATAATTCCGAATTCTTAATTCTTCTACGCACAATCCATTGTGAGTTCCCACCACCCGCTTACCTAGCTCTTGTGTTACCCGCTCCCAGCCGCTCAACCGTGTTAAATAAGCCGATCGAGAGTCAAATAGTATACTTTTCACCAATGGAGTATGACACGGAAGACAGAATAAATCATCGTAAACAAAACCGAGTACTTGTTGTCTACGCCTCGGATTACGTGGGAATTTCGCCAGGTGGAATTCAGAGTTATATCCGAATTATGGATAGAGATGTTCCTGAAAATCTCGACATCGTATACCTTGGAATCAAAGGAGAATACGCCGGCTTCCCACCGAACCAGGACAAAATGATAGGCCTGGATGTTAAACCCATTCTTGGATCCTGGAACCTCGGTTTCCTATTTGCACTCCGCAAGTTTAGATTTTCGGATTATGACATCGTCTTATGCCATAGGGCAGAGACAGCGCTATTCATTCAATTTTTCACTAGAAAGCCAACTTTTTTAGTTCTTCACGGTGGAACCTTAAATGCTTTTAGAAGCAGAAACTACCTATTCGGTGCCATTTATCCTCTTATTGAATTGCTGGCCTCCTTCTTTTCGAGTGAAACAGCGTGCGTCAACCCAGAGGCAACTTTCATTTTAACCAGAATTCTCACCACCATCAAGCAAGCACCACTGGTCGTCGACCAGAACATATTCTTTACAGATGACGATAATAAGAGGGACGGCATTTTCCTTATTGGCAGATTAGAAAAGGAAAAAGAATTTGGAAAGGCTCTTGATATATTGTCATCTACCGTTGTCGGGGCTAACCGTATTTTGCAAATTCACATCATTGGGGATGGATCTCAGAGGGCCAAACTAGCTAATCATGCCGCTAGACTTAATCTGGACGTGATTTTTCACGGTATGCAAAGTAGCGAGAAGGTGGCCGAACTACTGAAATTCCATGGAAAATACTTAGTCATCACTTCCAAATTTGAAGGGTTCCCTATAGTCGCCATCGAAGCCATATCATGTGGAGTAACGGTCCTGGCGTTAAAAGCTCCAGGGGTAGGAAAGAATTTGTCTACGATTGGCGTTAAAATATTTGAAACCCCTGCATCCATGGCAAAATTTATTTCTTTGAATGATTCGCAAAAAGCAAACGGCTTTCTACCAGAAGAGAAACTCGATATTTCATTCGAAAAATCGGCACAAAATTACTGGCAAATTGTTACTTCAATTATTGATGGGAGCAATAAAGGGAAAAGAGGACCAAAAAGTAATGTTTAAAGTCGTTGAAACTGCTGAGCATTTTCCCTCATCGCTGGTCTTGCCGCTCATTAACCCACCGAACCGAATTATTCGTAGCAAAAGATATCTGCACCAAAATCAAACTACAACTGCGAATGGTCCCAGGTTTCTTGGATAATTTGACTTATATTTTTCGATGGGATCCAATTCATGGCAGAAGTAATTTTCTGGTTTCCTCCGATGACTACCACCTGATCGCCTTCGCGGTGCTCGGAATAATTGACCTCAATATCAAGTCCAGAATAGTCGCGCATTTCAGTAATAATTTGATTTACAGATACTCCGATTTCACTACAGACATTAAACACTCCATGCATGGTCCCAAAATTCACTTCTAATAGTGACATTGATTTCAAAAATGCACTCGTTACATCATCAATATGCACATAATCGCGCACACAAGTACCATCTGGAGTGGCTAGATCACTGCCATATACATCAAACCTAGTTCCATTCAAAAAACTCCTTGCGAGCTTGGGCATCACATTTTCACCTTTGGAATCGTACAAAATCGAATTCTTTGAACCTCCGACATTGAATAACCTAAGGCAGATTGAGGAACCGTTTCCTTCTAACCAGAAATCTTTTATCATCTTTTCACCGGAAATTTTTGAATCGCCATAAGGGTTAATTGAAGCCAACTCGTGATCCTCGTTAATTGGATTTGTGCCCAAATTTGGTGCGTAAACGGCCGCACTCGAAGAAAATACCAAATTTTTCACTCCACCATCCTTGCAGGCTTCAAGAACCGACGCCGTCCCGCCTACATTTACCAAATCATACTTAATGGGATTTCTTAGCGATTCTGTTACTGATTTTAAGGCTGCTAAATGAAAAACCCCTTCAACACGATATGCCATAATTGTGTCTCTCAAAAATTTCGTATCGTTAATATCACCTCGGACATGCCTAATGCTTTTAAACCCGGAAAACTTTCGTAGATTAATGTTGGAATCAAAACTAATCGCCTCAATATTTTTAGATTCAAGTTCATGAATCAGATGAGAGCCTATATAACCTGAACCACCAGTTACTAAATACACCGGATTTTGTTTCCCTTCCACTTTTGGTGATTCCGTCTTCTTTGCTGATCCAATCAGGTCTGTGGCCGCGAAGTGTGTACACTCGCCGTACTAAATCATGAATTCCTTGTTCTGGACCATAAATCACTCCTTGCCATCTAGGTGGTTTCAGATTTTATGCACTATTGAGAATGTTTTCATACCAAGCTACAAAGTCTCACTCGAAGTGAGATCGTGTGTTTCCTCTGAGTTTTCTGGGGCCATCATGGGCTTAACCATTAATCAAGACTTTACGAACGTCGTTATCTTTGGCGCGACTGCTGTAGTTTTGGCAAATCTATAATTTCGTCAGGACTTTTAACCTTTGTTGTTCCTTGAACTCCCCTAACCTCCTATGATTTTGGACTATGGGATTGCGTGAAATTGGCAAGGAGCTAATGCGCAGCAACTGGCTATCCCCCAGGGGACTCTTGAAATATTCCTTGGTGGTCATACTGACTTTGGCGGGTTACTACGTTGTGTCGGGCTCGGTGGTGGGGTTCCAAGCGCTGGCGCTTAAG